>NZ_JBEXKG010000028.1:0-69575 GCF_040609555.1 Streptomyces sp. NPDC004658 | reverse complement strand
CTCCGCTCGAACCGACTTGATCTTCGGATGATCGATCGCGTGTCCGAATTGCACAGATTGTTAGCGCCCCGGGTGCGCCCCCCTGCCCACCCGGCAGGTCCAGCGCCGGTGCGACCGCCGTCGGCGGCAGCTGGCTACCGCCCGACATCAGCGCGGTCGGCGCGTCCGGCGCGGCCGCCGGCGGACGCGGTGCCTCCTCCGCGTCGCTCAACGGCGGCGCGAACACCGTCGCGGGCAGCGGCACCGAACGGTCGTCCTCACCGGGCCCCGCGTTCGTGTCGGTACCGGCCCACGGCGTCGCCCCCGCGGGCACCTCCGCCGTCGGCACCCCGGCCTGTGTCCGGGCCGGACCGGCCCCCTGGGAGGAAGCCGCATCCGGCGCCGCACCGCGCGCCGAACCCGCGTCAGCGACCTCCCCGGCCGCAGCCGAACCCGGCTCGGCGGACGCCCCCGCGGCCGGAACCGGCGAACCCGCACCCTCGGTCCGCTCGCCCAGCCCCAGCCTGTCCGCCGCCTCCTGCAACCACTCCGGAGGCGTCAGCAGGAACGACGTCTGGTTCAGGTCCAGCCGCGCCGCGGCAGGCGCCGGCACCGCGTCCCGCGGCTCGTCCGCACGGCCGTACTCCTCCTCGTACCGGCGGATCACCTCACCCACCGGCAGCGCGGGCCACAGCGTCGCCTCCCCGCTGTCCCGGGCGATGACCAGCCGCTGGCCGCCCGCGTCCGAACGCGGGCCCTCCGCCCGGTCCTCCCCCCACACCACGAACCCCAGCTCGAACTCCCGCACCCGCACCTCACGGTGCTGGTACGCGGGCACGTCGCCGTTGATCCACTCCTCGGCGCGCTCCTGCGCCTGCGCGTACGTCACCATCGCCTGAAGCTCACTCCCCCACCGGACCGGAAGACGCCGAGCCGGAAGACACCGGGACGACACGCGCGAAACCGCCGTCCACCATCAGATGGGCCACCGTCTCCAGCTCCGGCGGACTGCCGGCCAGCCGGGACAGGAACGCGTCGAAGTCGTCGCCGCACGGCAGCAGCAGACGCTCCACCCGCTCCGCCGGCGACCACGACGGATCCACGTCCCGCACATCGTCGTACGCGCAGAACCACACCGAACCGACCCGCTCGCCCTTCACCTTCACCGCGAGCAGCCCGCCCTGCACGAACGTCACCCCGAGGTAGTCCTTCGTCAGATGGTCGCGCAGGCACTTGTTCACGTACACCAGGTCATTGACCGCCGCCTCGTCCCGCACCGTGAAGAACGGCTGGTCCAGCAGCAGCCCCAACTCGGCGTCCAGCGCCGTGCCGACCGGCGCACAGCCACCCGCCGCCTTCAGGAACGAGCGGTAGGCACCCGGCAGCCGGTAGCCGAGATCCTCCTCGACCCCCATCACCTGCGCCTCCGTCACGGCCACACCCGACTTCGGCAACCCGAAATGCGCCGGCCGCGACTCCTGCAACGGCCGCGTACCGCGCTTGCCGTGGTCCACCGGCGCCGTCGCCACCCCACCGTGATGCCGCAGCAGCGCCTTCACCTCGACCGGCACCAGCTCCAGCCGCCGCGTACCCGCCACGTGATGCCACGTCCAGCCGTGCGGCGTCGCCACATCCGGCACCGTGTCCCACAACTCGTGCCCCGCCGCCGCCAGCGCCGCGTTCGCCGACACATAGTCCGTCAGCCGCAACTCGTCGACCCCGAAGCCCTCCGGCGGCTCGGCGATCTCCACCGCCACGCGCGCGTACGGCGAGAAATCGGGGTACCCCCGCTCATCGACCCGTACCCCTCTCGGGTGACGTGCCGCCCGCACCGGATCCGGAAAGTGCACGACCTGCCCGGCGTAGGCCGCGTTCGGCGGCGCGGCTTGTCCACCGGCCTGGCCGCTGGGCGGTGTACCCAGCCCGAGCCGACCTGTCGTCATGGCGGTTGCCCCCTGCGGCGTTCTCTTAGGCCTGAACGGCGGTGTCGATCGCGGATGGCGACAGCCTATGCGGTACGCCAACCCCGGTCACCGGCCCACCACATCCCCACCCCGGCCCCCGCACGCCCCACGAGCACCCCCGTCCCCCATCACCGTGACCAGCCGTCACCCCACCGTCACAACCCGCCCCGACACGGGCGTGTCGCACCGACCCAGCTTCCCCACCAGCCACGGCATTTGGCACCCTGTGTCCTTCGGGGGGATGCCCGGGGAGGGAAGAACGATCATGAATACTCTGCAGACCGGAGGTACCGACGTGCGGGCCGGCGACCCTCGCATCGACTGGAGCGGCACCGACACACCCCCCGCCCCCACCCTCCGGCACCGCCGCGACGGCATCCTCCCCACCGTCGCCGCCGCCCTCTCCGTCCGCGGCACCACCCTCACCGGCACCGCCGCCCGCAGCGACCAGCCCCCGGCCCTGCACCCCCTCGTCCAGGACTTCCTCGACACCCTCACCAGCGACCAACGCGACCGCTTCACCGGCCGCTGCGCCGAGACCATCCTCATCTCCCGGCACATCGCCGCCGCCGACGCCGCCCGCAGCAAACGCGCCGCCCGTCGGCCCATGACCAACGGCGAAGCCCGCAAAGCCCTCAAACACGCCAAACTCACCGCCCGCCGCATACGCGAGGACGGCGACCCCCTCCACGGCAGCTTCGCCGCCCCCTGCCGCGCCTGCACCGCCCTCAGCGCCCACTTCGGCGTCCGCATCGTCGACCCCACCGCGACCGACGACTGACCCACCCGCACCACCGGAACCACCAGCACGCACGACGATCGAAGGGCAGATGCACCCCGACCGCACCTCGACCACGCGCTTCCCCGTACCCGTCGACGCCGCCCTGCGCGCCGCCGGCTGGCAACCCGGACGCTGGGACATAAAGCAGGCCGAGATCTGGGCCGACGCCCTGCGCGAACACACCTCACCCGCCGGACACCGGCACACCGTGTTCCCCGCCGCCGTCGAAGCCTGGGCCGAATTCGGCGGCCTCAGCATCAGCCCCACCGGCCCCGGCCGCCAGATCGCCCCCGCCGGCCTCCACGTCGACCCCCTCCACGGCCTCCACCACGCCCGCACCCTCGGCGACCTCGGCCGCGCCCTCGGCACCGAACTCAGCCCCCTCGGCCAGGAGACCGACAACGCCGCCCTCCTCGCCATCGACGCCGAAGGCCGCGTCTACACCATCGACCACACCGGCGACTGGTACCTCGGCCCCGACATCGACCACGCCCTGTCCACCCTCATCACCGGCATCCAACCCGTCCGCCTCACAGCCGGCTGACACCCCGGCCAGCACCACACCACCGGCCGCCCTCCGGCACCGGCACACCTACAGCCCGCCCAGCCCCGGCGGATCCTCGAAGCCCACATCCCCGGACCCCGACGAAGGCCACCGCGTCGCATCCCGCAAACGCCCCAGCTCGTCGTACATCCAGCCCCGAGCCGCCTTCCCCAGACGTACGGCCGCCTCCCCGCGCAACCCGTCGTTCCCCGCCGGCGCCCACACCCCGCTCGGCAACCGCGCCTCGTGCGCGGCAAGCGCCGCACGCCCCGCCGGCGACACCCGCCCGGACCACACGCCCTCATGCCGATGGGCGCCCGCGCCGAAGGCCATCACCACCACCACGACCGCCACCACGACCCACACCGGCCCGTCCCCCGCCGCCGCGACAGCCACCGCCGCCACCCCCAGCAACCCCGACACCCAGCGAGCCGCCCACAGCCACCAACAGGCCGCATCGCACACCCGCCCCCGCGACGGACTGCCGTCCACCAGCCCCCACCCCGCCAGACGGTCACCGACCGCCTCGATCGCCGGACTCCTCACCAACCGGTCCATCCGCCGCCACACCCGGCGCCTGGGCCGCACACCGATCACCCCGATCACAGCCGCCTCCACCGCGTCCCGCGGCACCGGATCAGTGATCGTGACCACCTGGTCCCGCACCGACAGCCGCCCACCCAGCAGCATCGACGCCATCGCCGTCAGAGCGACGTACTCACTCCCGCCCGCGAGGAACGCCACCTCGTACAGACCCGGCTCCACACCCTCCGGGCGCGCACCCACCGGCGCATCCGCGAAGCGCCGGTACGCCCGGCGGAAGAACCAGGCGGCGCACCCCGTCACCGCACAGCAAAGACCGAGCAGAATCCCCCACGCCACGACTCCCCCCACCGGCCCCCGCCCCGAAACCCGGCGACCTGCCCCCTGCATGCCCCCGCCGGGACAAGGTCACCCACCCCCTACGCCGCCGGAATCACCGCCGACACCCGGAAACCCCCCGCCTCCGTCGGACCCGACACGAACACCCCGCCCAGCGCCACGACCCGCTCCCGCATCCCCACCAGGCCGTTACCACCCGACGGCAGCCCCGCCGCCGACGCCGACGCCGGCTCCGGCGGCGGCTCGTTCTCCACCTGCATCGCGATCTCCGACACCCGGTGCGCCAACCGCACATGCGTCTTCGCACCCGCCGCATGCTTGTGGACGTTCGTCAACGCCTCCTGCACCACCCGGTACGCCGTCTGCTCGATCTCCGCCGCATACGACCGCACCTCCCCCTCGACCGACAGATCCACCACCATCCCCGCGGCAGCCGACTGCCCGACCAACTCGTCCAGCTCCGACAGACACGGCCCCTCCACCGCCGCCTCCGCCTCGGCCACCCGGGAAGCCGCCGCGGCAGCCGCCTCCCCCACCGCCGCCAACGGCGCCGACGCCGCACGCCGCCCCGCGTCCTCCCCCGCCCGCAGCACCCCCAGCATCTCCCGCAACTCGGTCAGCGCCTGCCGCCCCATGTCCCCCACCAGCGCCGCGTTCCGCACCGCCTTCTCCGGATCCTTCCGGGCCACCGCCTGCAACGCCGCCGCGTGCACCACCATCAGACTCACCCGGTGCGCGACCACGTCGTGCATCTCCCGCGCGATCCGCGTCCGCTCCTCGTTACGGGCCCACTCCGCCCGCTCCTCCGCCCGCTCCGCGAGCAGCTGAAGCTCCCGCTCCAGACTGTCCGCCCGCTCCCGCAAGCTCTCCATCAAACGCCGCCGCGCCCCCACGTACAGACCCAGCAGCACCGGCGGAGCCGTCAGCCCCAACGCCGTCGTCACCGCCGCGAACGGCACGAACCAGTCACCCAGCGTCAGATCCCCGCGCGACATGTCCTGCCGCACCCGCACGAACGTCACCACCGCCGTCCCCAGCAGCGACATCCCCGACAACGCCCCGATGATCCGCCGCGGCAGCTCACACGCGGCCAGCGTGTACAGACCGACCACGCCCATCAGGAAACCCATCTGAGCAGGCGTGATCGCGATCGCCACCAGCACCACCGCGATCGGCCACTTACGGCGCACCAGCAGCACCGAGCCGGCGACCAGACCGAACACGATCCCCACGGACGCCGGGATCCCCGCGTCCCGCGCGAACGGAATCCCCTCCGCCGCGCACTCCAGGGCGGACACCAGCGCGAGGCCCCCGTCGAACACCGCACTGCGCCGCCTCACCCACCACCAAGGGCCGGTCAGCGCCCTCCCGTGGTCTTCCCCCGTCGTGGTCATGCCTCCAGCCTACGGGCGAGCGGTACGGCATTTCCGGTGACTTTCGCCTACCACCACACGCCACCCTCCGTGACCGAACGACCTCGAAACCACCCGCTATCCCTCGAACTGGTGAACCTCCACCGTTCGACCCCGGAACCCAACATTCCGTCCGGACGGTATGCGTATGGCACATTCACCGGGCAAATACGCCGACTTCGAGGGACTCAGAGAGCAGGCCGTGGCACTCCGCCGGGCCGGGCTGAGCCGACGCCAGATCCGCGACCGGCTCCACGTCGACAACAACGACATCCTCAACAGGCTCCTGGAGGGCGAGCCCCCGCCGGAATGGACGAAACGCCCCAACGCCAAGGACGACCTCCGAGAGAGGGCACGGGAGCTGCGGCTCCAGGGCTGGACCTACGACCGGATCCAGGTGGAGCTGGGCTGCTCGAAGAGTTCGATCTCACTGTGGGTGCGGGATCTGCCTCGACCGGAACGCAGGAACCCCTCGGAGCAGGCAAAGATCGCGGCCCGGAAACGCTGGGAACATGAACTGGCGGTACGGGACAAGGAGCGTCAGAAGACCAAGATGGTCGCCGCGAGCGAGATCGGTGTCATGAGCGCCCGCGAGCTCTTCATGACGGGAGTCGCCCTCTACTGGGCCGAGGGTGCCAAGGACAAGCCGTACGCGCGACGCGAGAGTGTGCAGTTCGTCAACAGCGACCCTGGTGTTATCCGGATCTACCTCGCCTGGCTGGACCTGCTTGAGGTAGAGCGCGAACGTCTCCGATATCGCGTGATGATCCACGCGACGGGCGACATCGAGGCAGCCAAGCGCTACTGGGCCGACCTCGTCGATGTCGACGCCTCCACCTTCCAGCGGACGACTATCAAGAAGCACAACCCGAAGACCGTCCGCAAGAACGTGGGCGAGAACTACCGGGGCTGTCTCGTGATCAGCGTCCTCCGAGGAGCGGAGCTGTACCGCCGTATCGAGGGCTGGTGGACGGGCATGGTGGTAGCAGCGGATCATCGAACCACGTAGGCTAAGCGCGGCAATCCCGGGTTGCTCTGTCGGTAGGGGCGACTGGACTTTGAATCCAGGTAAGACGCAGGTTCGACTCCTGCCCCGGGAGCCGCCCACCGGGCCCTGACACCACCGTCAGGGCCCGCGCTCATGTCCCCCTCAACCCACCCCGGTATCCTGCGGCTGTCACCCCCACCCACCCACAGCCGAAGGGCAACCCCGTGAGCGCCATCCGCCCGGCCGCCGTCGTCGTTCTCGCAGCGGGTGAGGGCACCCGTATGAAGTCGGCCACACCGAAGGTCCTGCACGACATCTGCGGCCGTTCCCTGGTCGGACACGTGCTGGCCGCCGCCCGTGAGTTGGACCCGCAGCACCTGGTCGTCGTCGTGGGCCACGCCCGTGAGCAGGTCACCGCGCACCTCGCCGAGATCGACCCGGCCACCAGGACCGCCGTGCAGGCGGAGCAGAACGGGACCGGGCACGCCGTGCGGATGGGCCTGGAGGAGCTGGGCGGGTCCGTCGACGGGACCGTCGTGGTCGTGTGCGGGGACACGCCGCTGCTCACCGCCGGCACGCTCCGGCGGCTCGCCGAGACGCACCACGCGGACGGCAACGCCGTGACCGTGCTGACGGCCGAGGTTCCGGACGCGACCGGTTACGGCCGGATCGTGCGGGACGAGGCGACGGGTGCCGTCACGGCGATCGTGGAGCACAAGGACGCGTCCGAGGCGCAGCGGGCGATCCGGGAGATCAACAGCGGTGTGTTCGCGTTCGACGGGCAGCTGCTGGCGGACGCGCTGAAGAAGGTGCGGACGGACAACAGCCAGGGTGAGGAGTACCTCACGGACGTGCTGGGGATCCTGCGGGAGGCCGGGCACCGGGTGGGGGCGTCGGTGGCGGCCGATCACCGTGAGATCGCCGGGATCAACAACCGGGTGCAGCTCGCCGAGGCGCGGCGGATCCTGAACGACCGGCTGCTGGAGCGGGCGATGCTGGAGGGGGTCACGATCGTCGACCCGGCGACCACGTGGGTCGATGTGACGGTGGCCTTCGAGCGGGACGTGGTGGTGCATCCGGGGACGCAGCTGACGGGGTCCACGCGGCTGGGTGAGGGTGCCGAGGTGGGGCCCAACAGCCGGCTGAAGGACACCGAGGTGGGTGCGGGGGCGCGGGTGGACAACACGGTGTCGGACGGGGCGGTGGTGGGGCCGCAGGCGTCCGTGGGGCCGTACGCCTATCTGCGGCCGGGGACCCGGCTGGGTGCGAAGGGCAAGATCGGGACGTACGTGGAGACGAAGAACGCGTCCATCGGTGAGGGTACGAAGGTGCCGCACCTGTCGTATGTCGGGGACGCGAGGATCGGTGAGTACACGAACATCGGGGCGGCGAGCGTGTTCGTGAACTATGACGGTCAGGACAAGCATCACACCACGGTGGGGTCGCATTGCCGGACGGGTGCGGACAACATGTTTGTGGCTCCTGTCACGGTCGGGGACGGTGCCTACACCGCCGCCGGGTCGGTGATCACGAAGGATGTGCCGCCCGGTTCGCTGGCCGTGGCCCGTGGTCAGCAGCGGAATATCGAGGGTTGGGTGGCCCGGAAGCGGCCGGGGAGTGCGGCGGCGAAGGCGGCCGAGGCGTCGTCCGGGCAGGGTGGGAGCGAGGACTGACCGGAAACGGGTGCGCCAAACACGGCGTACCGTGATAAGTGCACATCCGCACGTGTGCACCCCGCACCCTTACCAGCTGATACGGCCTCTCACGCCCAGCCGAGAGGTCGCCGAGCAGCCGGCTGGCTGAGACAACCTCTGAGGAGACTGTGCTGTGACCGGGATCAAGACGACCGGCGAGAAGAAGTTGATGTTCTTCTCCGGCCGCGCCCACCCCGAGCTTGCCGAGGAGGTCGCCCAGCAGCTGGGTGTCGGGGTCGTCCCGACGAAGGCCTTCGACTTCGCGAACGGTGAGATCTATGTCCGTTACCAGGAGTCGGCTCGTGGTGCGGACTGCTTCCTGATTCAGAGCCACACGGCTCCGATCAACAAGTGGATCATGGAGCAGCTGATCATGATCGATGCGCTGAAGCGTGCTTCGGCGCGGTCGATCACTGTGATCGTGCCGTTCTACGGTTACGCGCGGCAGGACAAGAAGCACCGGGGTCGTGAACCGATCTCGGCGCGTCTGATCGCGGATCTGATGAAGACGGCGGGTGCGGACCGCATCCTGACCGTGGATCTGCACACGGATCAGATCCAGGGTTTCTTCGACGGGCCGGTGGACCACCTGTTCGCGCTGCCGCTGCTGGCGGACTACGTGGGTGCGAAGGTGGACCGGGAGAAGCTGACGGTGGTGTCGCCGGACGCGGGCCGGGTGCGGGTGGCGGACCGGTGGTGTGACCGGCTCGGTGCGCCGCTGGCGATCGTGCACAAGCGGCGTGACAAGGATGTGGCGAACCAGGTGACCGTCCACGAGGTCGTGGGTGAGGTCAAGGGTCGTGTGTGTGTCCTGGTGGACGACATGATCGACACGGGTGGCACGATCTGCGCCGCGGCCGACGCGCTGTTCGCGCATGGTGCGGAGGATGTCATCGTGACGGCGACGCACGGTGTGCTGTCGGGTCCGGCTGCCGATCGTCTGAAGAACTCGCGGGTGAGTGAGTTCGTGTTCACGAACACGCTGCCGACGCCGGGTGAGCTGGCGGTGGATCTGGAGAAGATCAAGGTGCTGTCGATCGCTCCGACGATCGCGAGTGCGGTGCGTGAGGTGTTCGAGGACGGGTCGGTGACCAGCCTCTTCGACGAGCAGTGAGGTTTCTGCACCCCTTTGCGCGTCCCTCTTTCGCACCCTTGAGGTGATCGTTTTGGGTACGGCCTCCCCCTCCGAGTAGACTGCTGCAGTTGCTCGGCGAGGGAGGCCGTACTCGTGTACGGCGGTCCGTTATCGACGCGCTCTTCGTAGCAGGCCGTTCGTGGCCGGGTGACCACGTCCGTTCCGAGTTCCTACGAGGAGTGATCCACATGTCCGAGGTGAAGCTCAGCGCCGAGACCCGCACCGAGTTCGGCAAGGGTGCGGCCCGCCGCATCCGCCGTGACAACAAGGTGCCGGTCGTTCTGTACGGCCACGGCTCCGACCCGCTGCACCTGACCCTGCCGGGCCACGACCTGCTGCTGGCGCTGCGTACGCCGAACGTCCTGATCTCCCTGGACATCGACGGCAAGACCAACGAGCTGGCGATCCCGAAGGCCGTGCAGCGCGACCCGCTGAAGGGCTTCCTGGAGCACGTCGACCTGCTGCTGGTCAAGCGTGGCGAGAAGGTCACGGTCGAGATCCCGGTGCACGTCGAGGGCGAGCTGGCCCCGGGCGGCAACCTGCTGGAGCACGTCCTGGACGCGCTGCCGGTCGAGGCCGAGGCCACGCACATCCCCGAGGCCGTGACCGTGTCCGTCGAGGGTCTGGCGGCCGGTGCCTCCATCCACGCCAAGGACATCACGCTGCCGAACGGCGTGTCCCTGGCCGTGGACGAGGACGCCGTGGTGATCCAGGTCCTGCAGGCCCAGGTCGAGGAGACCGAGGGCGAGGCCGCCGAGGGCGAGGAGGCGGCGGAGGCCTGATCCTCGCCGTCGTCATCATCTGTTCAGCCGCCGCCTCCCTCGCCGGGGGCGGCGGCTGGCGCGTATCAAGGAGACATGGACGTGACCACCGCCGCCAGTGATCCCTGGCTGATCGTCGGGCTCGGCAATCCCGGGCCGGAGTACGCCATGAACCGGCACAACGTCGGTTTCATGGTGGCCGACCTGCTCGCGGAGCGGATCGGGGGGAAGTTCAAGCGGGCGGGCAAGGCGCAGGCGCAGGTGCTGGAGGGGCGGATCGGTCCGGCGGGGCCGGGGAGCCGCCGGGTGGTCCTGGCGAAGCCGATGTCGTACATGAACCTGTCCGGTGGTCCGGTGAACGCGCTGCGGGACTTCTACAAGGTTCCGGTGGCGAACATCGTGGCGGTCCATGACGAGCTGGACATCGACTACGGGACGCTGCGGCTGAAGCTGGGCGGCGGGGACAACGGGCACAACGGTCTGAAGTCGATGACGAAGGCGATGGGGCCGGACTACCACCGGGTGCGGTGCGGGATCGGCCGGCCGCCGGGCCGGATGCAGGTGGCGGACTTCGTGCTGAAGGACTTCTCCTCGGCGGAGCGCAAGGAGCTGGACTGGTTCGTGGACCGTGCGGCGGACGCGGTGGAGTGTCTGGTGACGGAGGGGCTGGAGCGGGCGCAGGGCACGTACAACTCCTGACTTGTCCGGGCTTGGGCCCGCGGGGAGTTGACCGGCCGTAGGGACATGGCCAATGATCCCGGCCATGCCTGCCACAGCCAGTACCGCTCGTCAGGCGTCCGTGTCCGCGTTGCGGTTCGGGCGGGTCGCGGCGATGGGTGCGCTCGCCGCGCTGATCGTGTTCGCCGGTGTGTGGGGGTCCTGGGGGACCGCCCAGCACGTGATGCTGGCGAAGGGGCGTGAGTCGGGCACGGTCCGGGTGACGGGCTGTGCCGACGACACCTGTACGGGGCCGTTCACGCCGACGTCGGCGGGGGCGCGGCCACGGGCGCGCGTGAAGATCGAGAAGTCGGTGGCGGTGCGTGCGGGGTCGACGTACGACGTCGTGCTGAAGCCCGGTACCGGGGACGCGGTGCGGTCCGGTCCGGCGGGCATCCTGTACGCCTGGGTGCCGCTGGGCGGGGCGCTGCTGCTGGCCTCGGTGGTCGTGGCGGGCGGGATGCGGCTGGTCCGGGCGGCCTGGGTGCTGGGGCTGTTCGGTGCGCTGCTGCTGACGGCGGCGTTCGCGGCCGTGCAGTGAGGACTGGGAAAAGAGGGTGCCCCCGGGGTCGTACGACCTCGGGGGCACCCTCTCTTCACGGGCGGGCGGGTCAGCCGGTGTTGCGCAGGCCCGCCGCCACGCCGTTGACGGTGAGCAGCAGGGCGCGGGAGAGCAGCGGGTCGGGGTCGGTGCCGGCCGCCGCGGCGTCGCGCTGCCGCTTGAGCAGGGCGACCTGGAGGTAGGAGATCGGGTCCAGGTAGGCGTCGCGGATGGCGAAGGTCTGCTTGAGGACCGGCTGGGCGTCGAGGAGTTCCTTCTCGCCGGTGATGCGCAGGACCTCGCGGACGGTCAGCTCGTGTTCGGCCTTGATGGTGTCGAAGACGTGCTTGAGTTCGTCGGGGACGAGGGTGTCGACGTAGTGCTGGGCGATCCGCAGGTCCGTCTTGGCGAGGGTCATCTCGACGTTGGAGATGAAGTTGCGGAAGAAGTGCCACTGCTCGTGCATCTCGCCGAGCACGGTGTCCAGACCGGTTTCCCGCAGCGCCTTGAGGCCGGAGCCGACGCCGAACCAGCCGGGCACGATCTGCCGGGACTGGGTCCAGCCGAACACCCACGGGATGGCGCGCAGACCGTCGAGCGAGACGCCCGAGCCGGGGCGGCGGGAGGGCCGCGAGCCCAGGTGCAGCTCGGCGAGCTGGTCGACGGGCGTGGAGGCGAGGAAGTACGTCGGCAGGTCCGGGTCCTCGACCAGGCGGCGGTAGGCGGCGTGGGCGGCGTCGGAGACGACGTCCATGGCCGCGTCCCAGCGGGCGAGGGCCTCGTCGGACTGGCGGGGCGCGGTGTGCAGGGCGGAGGCCTGGAGGGTGGCCGCGACGGTCAGTTCCAGGTTCTCCCGGGCGAGGGAGGGGATGAGGTACTTGTCGGAGATGACCTCGCCCTGCTCGGTGACCTTGATCTCGCCCTCCAGGGTGCCCCAGGGCTGGGCGAGGATGGCGTCGTGGGAGGGGCCGCCGCCGCGGCCGACGGTGCCGCCGCGGCCGTGGAAGAGGCGCAGGCGTACGCCGTAGCGGTGGGCGACGTCGCGCAGCCGGCGCTGGGCGCGGTGGATCTCCCACTGGCTGGTGGTGATGCCGCCGAACTTGGAGGAGTCGGAGTAGCCGAGCATGACCTCCTGGACGTCGCCGCGCAGCGCGACCAGGCGCCGGTAGGACGGGTCGGAGAGCATGTCCTCCAGGATGGTGTCGGCGGCCTTCAGCTCGTCGGTGGTCTCCAGGAGGGGGACGATGCCGATCTTGGCCCAGCCGGCGTGCAGGTCGAGCAGGCCGGCCTCGCGGGCGAGGACGGCGGCGGCGAAGACGTCGTCGGCGCCCTGGCACATGGAGATGATGTAGGACTCGATGACCTCGGGGCCGAAGACGTCCAGGGCGCGCTTGACGGTCTCGAAGACGCCGAGGGTCTTCTGTCCGGCGGCGTCGACGGGGGCCGGGGTGGGGGCGAGCGGCCTTCTGGAGCGCAGTTCCTTGGCGAGGAGCTTGGCGCGGTACTCGCGGGGCATGTCGGCGTAGCACCAGGACTCCTCGCCGAGCCGGTCGAAGAGCTGGCCGAGGGCGTGGTGGTGGGCGTCGGCGTGTTCGCGGACGTCCATGGTGGCGAGCTGGAGGCCGAAGGCGGCCAGGGTGCGGATGGTGCGGGCCAGGCGGCCGTCGGCGAACAGGCCGCCGCGGTGCTCGCGCAGGGAGGCCTGGATGATGCGCAGGTCCTTCAGCAGCTCTGCGGTGCCGAGGTAGTCGCGGCCTTCCTCGTGCGCGGTGCCCTTGGCGAGGCGCTGCTTGGTGTTCTCCAGCTTCTGCCGGATGCAGGTGGCCTTGAGCCGGTAGGGCTCCTCGGCGTTGAGGCGCTTGTAGCGGGGGCTGATCTCGGGGAGCAGCTCCAGGTCGGTCTTGAGGGAGTCGAGCAGCTCTTCGGTGGCGCCGGTGTAGCGGATGGAGTTGGAGAGCAGGCCGCGCAGCTCGTCGATCATCTCCAGGGCGTCGTTGATGCCGTGCTCGTGCTGGAGGATGAGGACGTCCCAGGTGACCTGGGGGGTGACGTTGGGGTTGCCGTCGCGGTCGCCGCCGATCCAGGTGCCGAAGGTGAGGGGGCGGGTGTCGTCGGGGAGCCTGACGCCGACGCGTTCCAGTTCGGCGGTCAGGTCCTCCAGGACGTCTCCGACGGCGTCGGCGTGCAGCTCGTCCAGGTAGTAGATCGCGTTGCGGGCCTCGTCGGCGGGTTCGGGGCGTACGACGCGCAGTTCGTCGGTCTGCCAGACGAGGTCGATGTTCTCGGCGAGGCGGACGTCGTGGCGGCGGCGGTCGGTGTCGAGGACGGGGGTGTCCAGGAGGGCGGCGATGCGGCGCAGCTTGTTGAGGACGGACCGGCGCGCGGCCTCGGTGGGGTGCGCGGTGAAGACCGGGCGGACGTTGAGGTTCTGGACGGTCTGCCGCAGGTGCTCGGGGTCGGCGTCCTTGAGCCGGTCGGCCGTGCGGGCGAGCAGGCCGCCCTCGGCGGCGCGCCGGGCGCGCAGTTCGCGGCCGCGGTGCACCTGTTCGGTGATGTTGGCGAGGTGGAAGTAGGTGGAGAAGGCGCGCACCAGCTTGGCCGCGGTCTCCAGTTCGGTGCCGCGCAGCAGCTCGGCGGCGGCGTCGCCGTCCTCGCGGGTGAGGCGGCGGACCTTCTCGACCAGTTCGAGGAGTTCGGGGCCTTCCTGCCGGACGAGGGTCTCCCCCAGGAGATCACCCAGCCGGCGGATGTCGGCGCGCAGCTCGCTGCTGGTTGTGGTGGTCTGGTCGTCGGCACTGCTCACAGGTGCGGCTCCTTGCAGTGTTGAAGCTCGTCTGGGAGGGAACCCGACCGGCTGCCACACACGGCGGGTGCCGCATACGGGCCGGAGGGTCCGGGAAGGAAACTTCAGCGGACCGCGCTGTCCGACCGAGTCCAAGGATAGGTGGCCATGTGGACGCGCTGGTTCTGGGGCTCTTGCCGCCGCGCGCCACGCTGCCATACTTACGTAGCCGTAGGTTACGGAACCGTAGGGAAGCACCGCAGAGTCCCGTACGGTCCCGGGGGCCCGGCACCTGCCTCGACCATCGACCCCACAGGGGACGCGCATGACCTCAAGTTCCGATGTGATCGAAGAAGCCCGTAAGGCCACCGACACACCCCCTCCCTCCGCCACGCTGGGCGGCGAGCAGAAGCGTTCGATCGAGCAGATCACGCTGCTCCTGTTCATCACCGTGCCGTTCCTGGCACTGGTGGCGGCCGTGCCGCTGGCCTGGGGCTGGGGGGTGAGCTGGCTCGACGTGGGCCTGCTGGTCTTCTTCTACTTCCTGGGGTGCCACGGCATCACGATCGGTTTCCACCGGTACTTCACCCACGGTTCGTTCAAGGCGAAGCGGCCGCTGCGGATCGCGCTCGCGATCATGGGCTCGCTGGCGGTCGAGGGCCCGCTGGTGCGCTGGGTGGCCGATCACCGCAAGCACCACCGGTTCTCCGACGCGGAGGGCGACCCGCACTCCCCGTGGCGGTTCGGCGAGACGGTTCCGGCGCTGATGAAGGGCCTGTGGTGGGCGCACATCGGCTGGATGTTCGACGAGGAGCAGACGCCGCAGGAGAAGTACGCGCCGGATCTGATCAAGGACCCGGCGATCCGGACGATCTCCCGGCTGTTCGTGCTGTGGACCGCCGTGTCGCTGCTGCTGCCGCCGCTGATCGGCGGTCTGGTGACGATGTCCTGGTGGGGTGCGTTCACCGCCTTCTTCTGGGGTTCACTCGTCCGGGTGGCGCTGCTGCACCACGTGACCTGGTCGATCAACTCCATCTGCCACGCGGTCGGCAAGCGGCCGTTCAAGTCCCGGGACCGTTCGGGCAACGTGTGGTGGCTGGCGGTGCTGTCCTGCGGGGAGTCCTGGCACAACCTGCACCACGCCGACCCGACGTCGGCGCGGCACGGCGTGATGCGCGGGCAGATCGACTCCTCGGCCCGGTTCATCCGCTGGTTCGAGCTGCTCGGCTGGGCGTACGACGTGCGCTGGCCGTCACGCTCGCGTATCGATTCGCGCCGTGACACCGGGGAAGGCGGCTCCCGGCGCGGGAGGGAGACGGCCGAGGCGGCATGATTGACGCCGTGGCGACCGACTCCAGCAGCACCTCAGGCAACGACAAGCAACGGCGGACCCGCCGGACCCGTATGACCGGTGCCGAGCGCCGCCAGCAGCTGCTGGAGATCGGTCGCACCCTCTTCGCCGCCAAGGGCTTCGAGGGCACGTCGGTGGAGGAGATCGCGGCGAAGGCCGGGGTGTCCAAGCCGGTGGTGTACGAGCACTTCGGCGGCAAGGAGGGGCTGTACGCGGTGGTCGTGGACCGCGAGATGCGGCGCCTGCTGGACATGGTCACCAGCTCGCTGACGGCCGGCCACCCGCGTGAGCTGTGCGAGCAGGCGGCGTTCGCCCTCCTGGACTACATCGAGGAGTACACGGACGGGTTCCGCATCCTGGTCCGCGACTCCCCGATCCCCCAGTCCACGGGCTCCTTCGCGTCCCTCATCTCGGACATCGCCACCCAGGTGGAGGACATCCTGGGCCGCGAGTTCAAGTCGCGCGGCTTCGATCCCAAGCTCGCCCCCCTGTACGCCCAGGCGCTGGTCGGCATGGTCGCGCTGACCGGGCAGTGGTGGCTGGACGTGCGCCGCCCGAAGAAGGCGGAGGTGGCGGCCCATCTGGTGAACCTGGCGTGGCACGGCCTGGACGGTCTGGAGCAGAAGCCGCGCCTGATAGGGCACCGCAAGAGCTGAACGCGCTAGTAGGGGGCCGGCTCCAGGAACTCCAGCCGGTTGCCGACGGGGTCCTCGGAGTGGAAGCGCCGGTGGCCGGGGAGTCCGTCGTCCCAGATGACGGGCGCACCGAACGCGGCGAGCCGGGCCGCGCAGGCCTCGATGCCCCGGACCCGCAGCCCCGGGTGGGCCTTCTTCGCGGGCCGGAAGTCGTCCTGGATCCCGACGTGGAGCCGGACGAAGCCCGCCTCGAACCAGCAGCCGCCGCGTGCGGCGAGCGCCGGCGGTTTGGGGATCTCGGTCATGCCGAGGACACCGGTGTGGTAGGCGCGCAGCCGGTCCTCGGAGCCGGGGGGTGCGGCCAGCTGGACGTGGTCGAGGGCCACGAGCATGCTCAGGCCTCCTTCCGCCTGTGCTCAGGCCGCCTTCACGGCCACGGCGAACAGCCTCCGGAACGGCAGGACCGTGCCGTACGGTGCGCTCGGGTAGGCCTCGCGCAGCAGGTCCCGGTAGGCGGTGAGGAAGGCGTCCCGCTCCTCGGGGTCGTCGGCGAGGGCGGTCAGGACGGGCCGCAGGCCGGTGCCCTTCACCCAGTCGAGGACAGGGTCCTCGCCCTGGAGGACGTGGTAGTACGTCGTCTCCCACACGTCGGCCGCGCAGCCGAGGCGGGTGAGGCGGTCGAGGTAGGTGCCGGGGGCGTGCACGGAGTCCGTCGGGCGCGGGACGCCGGCGAGGCGGTGCCGCCAGCGGGGGGTGGCCGCCAGGTCGCGCATCAGGGCGTGCAGGGGGGCGTCGGTGTTGTTCGGGACCTGGAAGGCGAGGGTGCCGCCGGGTGGGAGGGCGGCGATCCAGTCGGCGAAGCGGTCGGCGTGGCCCGGCACCCACTGGAGGGTGGCGTTGGAGACGATCAGGTCGTACGGCTCGGCGGGCGTCCAGGTCCGCACGTCGGCGTGGGCGAAGTCGAGCCGGCCGCCCTGGGCCGTGGGGCCCTCGTGGTCGACGTGGGCCTTGTCGAGCATCTCGGGCGCGTTGTCGTAGCCGGTGATGCGGGCGGTGGGCCAGCGGTCGGCGAGCAGGGCGGTGACGTTGCCGGGGCCGCAGCCGAGGTCGGCGATGCGGGGCGGGTCACCGGGCAGGCGCGGGATCCGGGCGAGGAGGTCGGCGAAGGGACGGGCCCGGTGACCCGCGTGGCGGAGGTACTGGGCGGGGTCCCAGCTGGGAGTCGTCATGCCTCTCACTTTCCCCGCCCCACTCTCTCGATGTCAAGATGCTCGATATCAAGAGACTTCACATCGACAGAACCACTACACTGATCTCCATGGAGGACGAGGTCGATCGGCTGGTCGCAGCGTGGCGCCGGGAGCGCCCGGACCTCGACGTGGAGCCGCTGGAAGTGCTCAGCCGGGTGAGCCGACTCGCCCGGCACCTCGACCGCGCCCGCCGGCTCGCCTTCGCCGAGCACCAGCTGGAGCCCTGGGAGTTCGACGTGCTGACGGCGCTCCGGCGCGCGGGCACGCCGTACCAGCTCTCGCCCGGCCAGCTGCTCACCCAGACCCTGGTCACCTCGGGCACGATGACCAACCGCATCGACCGGCTGGCGAAGAAGGGCCTGGTCGAGCGGCTGCCCGACCCCAGCGACCGGCGGGGCGTGCTGGTGCGGCTGACCGACGAGGGCCGCGACCGCGCGGACCAGGCGCTGGCCGGCCTGCTGGAGCAGGAACGGGCGATCCTCGCCGAGCTGTCCCGGGCCCAGCGCGCGGAACTGGCGAGCCTGCTACGCCAGCTGACCGCCCCGTTCGACAACATCCCCGGTTAGGTCCACCGGGCCCACCCCGGCCCGCCGGGCCAGCGCGACGGCGGCCAGCGTGGAGTGGACGCCCAGCTTGCCGAGGACGTTCTGCATGTGCGTGCGGACGGTGTGCGGGGAGAGGAACAGCCGCTCGGCGACGGCCTTGCGGCCGAGCCCGGCGACCATGCAGCGCAGCACCTCCCGCTCGCGCGGAGTGAGGGACTCCACCAGCCGCTCGCTCTCGGTGCGGTGCTTGCGCGCCGCCGTCAGCTCCTTCAGCACGCCGGTGAGCAGCGCGGGCGGCAGATGCGTCTCGTCGCGCAGCACTCCCCGGATCACCGTCAGCAGCCGGGACAGCGAGCAGTCCTTGGCGACCCAGCCGGACGCCCCGGCCTGGAGGGCGAGGGCAGCGCGGCGCGGGTCGTCCTTCTCCGCGAGCACGACGATCCGTACGGCGGGGTGGGTGGCCCGGACCCCGGTGACGAGCGAGATCCCGTCGACGAGGCCCTCCTCGTCGCCCTCCTGCACCGGTACGGCCGGGCGGGCGCCGGGCAGCCGGCCGCCCAGGTCGGCGTCGACCAGGAGGACGTCGTAGCGCCGGCCCTCGCCGGCCGCGCGCTCCAGGCAGCGCAGCGCGGCCGGGCCGCTGCCGGCGGCAAAGACGTCGACGTCGGGCTCGGCGGCCAGGGCGGCGGCGAGCGACTCGGCGAAGATGCGGTGGTCGTCCACGACCAGGACTCGGATGCGAACCACGTAACCCCCTTCCCCAGGCTCCGCGTGGAGCAGGGGATACCCAAGGTCCGGAAAGCTCCGGAATTGGCCGGTCCGGAAAAGCCCGGAAAGGATCCGGAGAACGACGACCGGCGCGGGTACGACACCCGCGGAGAGGGGAACGCGCGCCGCACGGCCGCCGCCGTTGCGGACAGTGCTACCCCCACCGCGGGCGCCGTACCCGCCTGTCTCGCCCCCTGAGCGGCACCGGCCCCCACCGGTGCTGCTCCACAGAGTACGGATGGGAGCACGCAGCGGAAGGCGAATCGCAGAACTGGCCGTCCGACGCGTTTATGGTGTGCCGCATGTTTCGTATTGAGGCGGAAGTCGACAAAGAACGACGGGAACTGCTCCGCTCACGGCTGTGGGAGACCAACACGGCCGCGTCCCCGGTGCTGGCCGCGCTGCGCGGCACGCCCGCCGAACGCGACACGCCCCTCCACGTATGGGCACTGGACACCGCGGGCGGCCTGGCGGGGGGCCTGGTCGGCCACACCTGGACGACCTGGCTGCACGTCACCTACCTGTGGGTGGACGCCCAGCACCGCGGCTCGGGCCTCGGCAGCCGCCTGCTCGCGGAGGCCGAGCGCATCGCCGCCGCCGACCGCGGCTGCACCGCGTCCCGCCTGGAGACGTGGGACTTCCAGGCCCCGGACTTCTACCGGAAACAGGGCTACGAGGTGGTGTGCGTGATCCCCGACTACCCGCCGGGGATCACGGAGTACGTCCTGACGAAGAGGCTCGGCTGACCCAGGCTCACAGGAGCTGTAGCGCCCCCGCCGACGGGACCGCCTCGAAGACCCGCGGGGCCGTGAAGCCCGACGCCGCGAAGGCCTCCTCGACCGCCTTGGTCAGGGTGTCGACGTCCGTCGCCTCCGCCAGGACGATCGCCGAGCCGCCGAAGCCGCCGCCCGTCATGCGGGCGCCCAGGGCGCCCGCGCCGAGGGCCGTGTCGACGACCAGGTCCAGCTCGGGGCAGGAGATGCGGAAGTCGTCGCGGAGCGAGGCGTGGCCAGCGGTGAGGACCGGGCCGATGGCGCGGGTGTCGCCGGCCCGCAGGAGGGCGACGGTGCGTTCGACCCGTTCGTCCTCCGTGACCACGTGGCGGACCAGGCGGACGACCTCCTCCTCGTCGCCGAGGCGGGCGAGGGCCGCGTCCAGGCCGTCGTAGGGGATGTCCCGCAGGGCGTCGACGCCGAGCAGGGCCGCGCCCTTCTCGCAGCCGGCCCGGCGCTTGCCGTACTCGCCCCCGCTGTGGGCGTGCTTGACCCGGGTGTCGACCACCAGCAGGCGCAGGCCCTCGGCCACGAGGTCGAAGGGGATCTGCTGCTGGGACAGGTCGCGGGTGTCCAGGAACAGCGCGTGGCCCTGCTCGCAGCAGGCCGACGCCGTCTGGTCCATGATCCCGGTCGGCGCGCCGACGTAGACGTTCTCGGCGCGCTGGCACAGGCGGGCCAGCCGCCAGCGCGGCAGGCCCAGGTCGTACAGGTCGTTCAGCGCCAGGGCGATCACGACCTCCAGCGCGGCCGACGAGGACAGGCCCGCGCCCGTCGGGACCGTCGAGGCCAGGTGGACGTCGGCGCCGGTCACCTCGTGACCCGCCTCGCGCAGCGCCCAGACCACGCCCGCCGGGTACGCCGTCCACTCCCGGTCGGTCCCCGGGGCGAGGGCGTCCAGCCGCAGCTCCGTGATCCGCGCGGCCCCGCCCTCGACGTCCGCCGAGTGCAGGCGCAGGACGCCGTCGTCGCGGCGGGAGACCGCGGCGACCGCCTGGTGCGGCAGCGCGAACGGCATGACGAAGCCGTCGTTGTAGTCGGTGTGCTCGCCGATCAGGTTGACCCGGCCGGGCGCCGCCCACACGCCCTCCGGCTCGGCCCCGTACAGCTCGGCGAAGCGCTCCGCGACCTGCTGTGCCCCCACTAGTGCTCCCTCGTGATGCTCTGCGCGAACTCCCACGCGTCCGCGACGATGCCCGCGAGATCCGCGCGGGTCGGGTTCCAGCCCAGTTTCTCGCGGGCGGTGTCCGCGGAGGCGACCAGGACCGCCGGGTCGCCGCCCCGGCGCGGCGCGACCACCTCGGGGATCGGGTGGCCGGTGACCTCGCGGACGGTCTCGATGACCTGGCGGACGGAGAAGCCGTTGCCGTTGCCGAGGTTGCAGATCAGGTGCTCGCCCGGGGTGGCGGCGCGGACGGCCAGCAGGTGGGCCTCGGCCAGGTCGGCGACGTGGATGTAGTCGCGGACGCAGGTGCCGTCGGGGGTCGGATAGTCGTCGCCGTACACCGAGATCGCGTCGCGGCGGCCCTGGGCGACCTGGAGGACCAGCGGGATCAGGTGCGACTCGGGGTCGTGGCGCTCGCCGTACGCGCCGTAGGCGCCCGCCACGTTGAAGTAGCGCAGGGAGACCGCCGCCAGGCCGTGCGCGTGCGCCTCGCCGGTGATCATGTGGTCGACGGCGAGCTTGGAGGCGCCGTAGGGGCTGGTGGGCCGTGTGGGGGCGGTCTCCCGGATCGGGGTCTGCTCCGGTTCGCCGTAGGTGGCGGCCGTGGAGGAGAACACCAGCTTGCGGACGCCGGCCTCGCGCATCGCGGCGAGCAGGGCCATGCTGCCGCCGACGTTGTTGTCCCAGTACTTCTCCGGCTTCACCACCGACTCGCCGACCTGCGAGAACGCGGCGAAGTGCAGGACGCCGTCGAAGGAGGGGTCGAGCCACTTGGCGGCGTCGCGGATGTCGCCCTCGATGAAGGCCGCGCCGGCCGGGACGCCCGCGCGGAAGCCGGTGGAGAGGTTGTCGAGGACGGTGACCTCGTGGCCGGCCTCCAGCAGGTGCTGGGCCACGACACTGCCGACGTATCCCGCGCCACCCGTCACCAGGTACTTCATGAACTCGCTACCTCTCGCAGTCGCTCGGCCGCGCGCTCCGGCGGCACGTCGTTGATGAACACGCTCATGCCGGACTCGGAACCCGCGAGGAACTTCAGCTTGCCGGAAGTACGGCGGATGGTGAAAAGCTCGAGGTGGAGCGCGAAGTCGTCGCGCGTGACACCGTCGAACTCCTCCAGCGCGCCGAACGGGGCCTGGTGCCAGCCCGAGATGTACGGCGTGGGCGGCTCACCCTCGCCGAAGATCCGGTCGAAGCGCCTCAAGAGTTCCAGGTAGACCTGGGGGAATTCTGTGCGGGCGGCCTCGTCCAGGGCGAGCAGGTCGGGCACGCGGCGCCTGGGGTAGAGGTGGACCTCGTACGGCCAGTGCGCCGCGTACGGCACGAAGGCCGCCCAGTGTTCACCCTCAAGGACGACCCGCTCGCCGGCGAGTTCCCGCTCCAGGACGGCGTCGAACAGGTTCTCCCCGCCGGTGGCCTCCTTGTGCGCGGCGAGTGAGCGGAGCATCAGCGCGGTGCGCGGCGTGGTGAAGGGGTAGGCGTAGATCTGTCCGTGCGGGTGGCCGAGGGTCACACCGATCTCGGCACCGCGGTTCTCGAAACAGAACACCTGCTCGACGGAGGGCAGATGCGACAGCTCCGACGTGCGGTCCGTCCACGCGTCCAGCACCAGCCGCGCCTGCTCGACGCTCAGGTCGGCGAAGGAGGCGTCGTGGTCGGAGGTGAAGCAGACGACCTCGCAGCGGCCGGAGTCGCCGGCGAGGGAGGGGAAGCGGTTCTCGAAGACGACGACGTCGTACGAGGAGTCCGGGATCTCGCTGAGCCGGTCGCCGCGGGTGGGGCACAGGGGGCACTCGTCGGCCGGCGGGTGGTAGGTGCGGCCCTGGCGGTGCGAGGCCACGGCGACCGAGTCGCCGAGCAGCGGGTCGCGGCGGATCTCGGACGTGGTGACCGTGCGGTCCAGCGGGCGCCGGTCGACCGCGTCGCGCACGGTGTCGTCCCGCAGGTCGTAGTAGATCAGCTCACGACCGTCGGCCAGCCGGGTCGAGGTCTTCTTCACGCCGGACTCCTTGTTCGGGCCCTACGGGTGTGTCCGCACCCAATCACTCAACACAAACAAACATAACAGACCACAACTCCACAACACCTCGGTCGATCACAATCAAACAAAGAACACCAGTCGAAGTGTTCAAATATCGAACACGGCGGCGTAGGTTCCGCTCTGGATCAGTTCGCGCAACGAAGCGAGTTCTCATGCAAACCCCCACATACGCCCCCACCCAACTGGCGGCGGAGCTACGACTCCCCACCAACTGGCTGGACTACACGATCCTGGCGATCTACTTCGTCGTCGTCCTGGGCATCGGCTTCGCGGCCCGCCGCTCGGTCAAGACGAGCCTCGACTTCTTCCTCTCGGGACGCTCGCTGCCCGCCTGGATCACCGGCCTCGCCTTCATCTCGGCGAACCTGGCGGCCACCGAGATCCTCGGCATGGCCGCGAACAGCGCCCAGTACGGCGCCTACACCGTCCACTGGTACTGGATCGGTGCCATCCCCGCCATGGTCTTCCTCGGCCTGGTGATGATGCCCTTCTACTACGGCAGCAAGGTCCGCTCGGTCCCCGAGTTCCTGCTGCTGCGCTTCGACCGGGGCGCCCACCTGCTCAGCTCGATCCTGTTCGCGTTCGCCGCCATCCTGATCGCGGGCGTCAACCTCTACGCCCTCGCGATCGTCGTCGAGGCCCTGCTCGGCTGGCCGCAGTGGGTCGCCATCGTCGTCGCCGGCGCGTTCGTCCTCGCGTACATCACCCTGGGCGGCCTGTCCTCGGCGATCTACAACGAGGTGCTCCAGTTCTTCGTGATCCTGGCCGCGCTCATCCCGATCACGATCCTCGGCCTGAAGAAGGTCGGCGGCTGGGGCGGGCTGACCGACAAGCTCACCGCCACCCACGGCGCCGATTTCACCACCGCCTGGGGAGGTACCGGCATCGGGCACGCCAACCCACTCGGCGCGAACTGGCTGACCATCGTCCTCGGCCTCGGCTTCGTGCTCTCCTTCGGCTACTGGACCACCAACTTCGCCGAGGTGCAGCGCGCCCTGTCCGCGAAGAACCTCTCGGCGGGTCAGCGCACCCCGCTCATCGCGGCCTACCCCAAGATCTTCATCGTCTTCCTGGTGATGATCCCGGGCCTGGTCGCCGCCGCGATCGTCCCGAAGTTCGGCACCGCCGGCTCCGGCTACCAGTACAACGACGCCATCCCCTTCCTGATGCAGGAACTGCTGCCCAACGGCGTGCTCGGCATCGCCGTCACCGGCCTGCTGGCCGCCTTCATGGCGGGCATGGCGGCCAACGTGTCGTCCTTCAACACGGTGTTCACCAACGACATCTGGGCGAAGTACGTGGTGCGGGGGCGCGAGGACGGCTACTACGTCCGCTTCGGCCGGCTGATCACCGCGATCGGCGTCTGCGCGTCCGTCGGCACGGCGTTCCTTGCGTCCTCGTTCTCGAACATCATGAGCTACCTCCAGACGCTGTTCTCCTTCTTCAACGTGCCGATGTTCGTCGTCTTCATCGTCGGCATGTTCTGGAAGCGGGCGTCCGCGAAGTCCGGGTTCTGGGGCCTGCTCGCCGGCACCGTCACCGCGATGGTCAACTACTTCGTCCTCTACAAGAAGGACATCATCTCCATCCCGACCGACCAGGGCGCCAACTTCGTCTCCGCCATCGCGGGCTTCGTCGCCGGCGCGGTGGTGATGGTCGCGGTGTCCCTGTTCACCAGGCCGAAGCCGGTGGAGGAGTTGCAGGGCCTGGTCTACGGCACCCGCTCCCCCGGCATGACCGAACCGCCCGCCGAAGGCGACGACGCGTGGTACCGCAAGCCGGCCCTGCTGGGCTGGGGCGCGGTCGTGCTGGCCGCCGTCTGCTACATCCCGTTCTCGTTCTGACGCGGGAGGACCGAGGAACCATGACTGAGCATCCTGAGCACCCCGAGCAGGGCCGGCGTCCGCTGCACTACACCGAGCAGGACGTCCTGCGGGAGGTCTCCGAGCTGGAGACCAAGTCGGCGACCGCGGCGCGCATCTTCGACCTGCGGCGCATCATCGGCGGACTGTTCGTGGTCTACGGCGTCATCGTCACGATCACCGGGATCACCGACTCGCAGGCCGCGATCGACAAGGCCGAGGGCGTGAACATCAATCTGTGGACCGGGATCGGCATGCTGCTCCTGGGCATCTTCTTCCTGGCCTGGCTGAAGCTGCGGCCCACTCCCCCGCCGCTTCCTCCGGAGGGTCTGCCGGAGGAGAAGACCGGCGAGTAGGCGCCGTCTCCGTCTGCGGGCGCGCGGGGGGCTGGTCGCGCAGTTCCCCGCGCCCCTGGGCACGTGCAGCCACCGTCGGCCGGCATGCCCGCGCAGGCGGCACCCCGTCAGCGCGGGCAAGCGACTCCACCCCGCCACCGGCGAAGGGCGCCTATTCAGGGCCGCCGACGCCCCGCGCGGGGCCCGCGCGGTCCAGCAGGCCCGTTCGGGCTGCCAGGGCCGCCGCCTCCAGGCGGGAGCCCACGCCCAGTTTCATCAGCACCCGCTGGACATGCGTACGCGCCGTGCTCGGTGCGATGCCCATGCCCGCCGCGATGCGCCGCGTGTCCTCCCCGTCGGCCACCCGCACCAGCACCTCGACCTCCCGCGGCGTCAGCATCTCCAGCAGCCGCTGGGCCTCGTCGTCGGGCTGTGCGGCCGGATTCAGCAGCTCACCGAAGGCCCCCTGGAGCAGCTGCGGGGCCACCGCCGCCTCCCCGGCCCTCGCCTTCATGATGGCCCGCTCGACGCCCTCGATCCGCTCGTCGTGCCGCACGTACCCCGACGCGCCCGCGGCGAAGGCCGCCGCGATCCCGCGCGGTGACGGCACCGGGCCCAGCACCAGCACCGCCACCTGCGGACGCTCCCGCTTGATCTTGACCACCGGGTCGAAGACCCCCGGCTCGGCCGGCGCCGCCGTGCCCAGCAGGCACACCTCGGGCGCCCGCGCGATCACGAGGTCGGCCGCGCCCGCGGCCGGCGCCGCCGCGGCGAGCACCCGGTGCCCGCGCAGCTTGAGCGCGGACGCCAGCGCCTCCGCGAGCAGCCGATGGTCGTCCACGACCATGAGCCGCACTCCCATAGAGCAACCCCCCAGTCCCCCCGGCACCCCCGCCCTTCATGCCCCCGGAAGCTACACGCTTGTTCGACGTCGCGCTGCCCCTCTTCATGAGAAGTGCCCCGGATCGATGAAATCCGGGGCACTTCTCGGCAAGTCACTCATTCGGGTGAGGCCGGCGGGTCAGCCGTCCGCGCCGAACGCCATCACGAGGTACTCCTTGCTGTACGAGGACATGTCCCGCTCCTTGGCGAACACCGCGGACATGTACAGCCGGCCCTTGGCGAAGCGGAGTTCCGCGTACTCCGGCAGCAGGTTGACCTCGGAGTCCCGCACGCTCTTCGTGGACGGGTTCTCCAGCAGCTCGGTCACCTTGAACGAGCCGCCGTCGATGCTGACGACCTGGCCGCCCCTGTTGTACGGCGGCGCGTTGTAGGCGAGCAGATTGCCGCCGTCCATGCGCAGCGGGGAGAGGGTGTAGCCGTCGCCGGCCTCGGCGCGCTGGCCGGTCGGCTTGCCGGTCCTCAGGTCGAAGGCGACGATCTCGTTGGTCTTGGTGTACTCGCCCTTGCCGTCGTGCGCCTCGGTCATCAGGTACAGCCTGCCGTTGCCCGCCACGATCTGCCGGCAGTCCTCGATGCGGGTGGTGCCGTCGCAGCGGCCCCCGTAGGTGTCGCCGGGCGCCGGGATGCGGGCGAGCAGCTTGCCGGTCCGGTCGTCGATGGAGAAGTAGTCCGAGACACCGCTGCCGTCGCCCGCGCTCTGGCCGACGTCGGCCGCGACCACCAGCGGGTCGGTGGAGACGACGGAGGCGTAGGCGACGCCGTCCGGCATCTTGTACTCGGAGATCACCTTGCCGCTGACCGGGTCGATGGTCTGGATGCTGAGCTGCGGGTCGTCGTACTCGCCGCACTTGCGCACCGCGACCAGCCTGGTGCCGCCGCCGTACCCCTCGTCGTAGCAGGTGTCGTCCGGCTTCGGCTGCCACAGCGTCTTGCCGGACGCGATGTCGAACGCGGCGCCGCCGGAGGAGCCGCCGACCGCGACGGTGTGCCGAGCCACCGTCACGTTGGAGAACATGACCGGGTAGTCACCGGACTTGACCGACTTCGTCCACAGCTTCTTCCCCGCGGTGAGGTCGATCGCGGCGACCTGGCTGCACCCCGCGGAAGAGTTCTTCTCAGGCATCTTCGGCTGGAAGGCGACCGCCGTCCGGCCGTCCTCGTCGACGTGCTTGCTGGCCGCGCAGACCGGGCCGGGCAGCTTGACCGTCCACAGCACGGTGCCCTTCACCGGGTCGTACCCGGTGATCCTCGCGATGCCGCTCTTGGCGTACACCGTGTCCGTCAGCCACGAGCCCACGGTGCTGACCGTGTCGTCCGCCTTGGGCAGCGGCACGCCGAAGAGCAGCCGGGAGGCCGGGTCGGCGGGCGCCTTCTCCTTGCCGCCACCGCCGGTCGTGCCCCCGGAGCCCTTGTCGTTCGAGCCGCCGGTGCCGCCGGAGGAGGACGCGGTCTCGTGCTTGCCGCCGTCGCCCCCGGAGGACCTGGCGTACCAGATGCCGCCGCCGACGATCAGCGCGATGGCGACGACCGCCGCGACGACGATGAACAGCACGGTGTTGTTCCGCCCGCCGCCCGCTGCCGGCTGGGGCGCCATCGGCACGGTCGGCGGCTGTCCCTGGCCCGGGTGGCCGTAACCCGGCTGCATGCCCTGGAGGGGCTGCGTGGGCTGGGCGTAGGGGTTGTGCGGCTGGGCGCCGTAGCCGGGAACCTGCGGGGCGGTGGGGGCCGGGGGCTGCGCGTACGGGTTGGGCTGCGTGCCGGGATAGCCGTAGCCGGGCTGCGCGGGCGGTGCCGGCGGATGGCCGTACCCCGGCTGCGGGGGCTGGGACGGCGGCTGCGGGGGCTGGGACGGCGGCTGGTTGGGCGGCTGGTTCGGGGGTGGCGGGGGCGGTTGGGTCATGGCGCGGGTACCTCGGTGACGCTCGGAAGGCCGTACGGCGGACGGGACTCGGGAAGGACGGGCCGCGGCCGGCACGGGGGCCGGCCGCGGCGGTGCGCCGGGCTCAGTTGCCGAAGGCCATCATGAGCTTCTCCTTCGAGTCGTCGTCGCCGGACAGCCGGCCCGAGGAGATGAACAGCCGCCCGCCGACCCAGTCGACGACGCCGTCGTAGAAGGTGTCCTCGACCTCGGCGGCGCCCTGCGGGTTCTGCAGGAGCCTGGTCGTCCTGTGGGAGGAGCCGGTGACCGGCACCGACACCACCTGGCCGCCCGCGTCGTACGACGGCTGGACGTACGCGATGAGCTTGCCGCCCTCGACCTTCACCGGTGCCATCGGCTGGTCCACCGGGGACTTGACCCGCCACTTCGCCTTGCCGTCGGAGAGGCTGATCGCGACGATCTCGTTGGCGCTGACCGTGGAGTCGGTGGGCAGGTAGAGCGTGTCGGCGTCGACCGCCACGCCCTGGCAGCCCTGCAACTCCCGTTCGAGGACGGCCCAGCCGCAGCGGGGGGCGAACTTCTCGTTCACCTTCACCTCCGAACGGAACTTGCCGTCCTTGGTGAACGTGGAGATGTTCCAGGCCTTCTTGTCCCGGTTGGTCAGGTAGACCACGAGCGGGTCGACCGAGTAGGTCCGGGTCACCTCCCAGCCCTTCTTCACCGTCTGGGTCCAGCGGACCTTGCCGGTGGCCGGATCGAGTTCCTGGATCTCCTCGTGCTCCTTGGCGGTGCCGGCGCCGCAGGAGGCCACCTGGACCAGCCGGCCGGTGCCGCCCGCGAAGGCGGCCGGGAAGCAGGCCGCGCCGTACCTCTTCTTGTCGTACAGCTTCTTGCCGCTGTCGATGTCGTACGCCGTGCCCGACTGGGAACGGCCCACCATCAACGTCTTGCCGCTGACCGTGAGTTCGACGGTGAGCGCGCTGTCGAACAGTCCGCCGTCGGCGACCTCGGTGCTCCAGCCCTTCTCGCCGGTGCGCAGGTCGAGCTGCTGGAGCTGGTTGCACTTGGCGCGGTCGCCGCCGCCGCTCATGTACGCCACGACGACCTTGTCGTCGGCCGACTTCTGCGGGGTGACCGCGCAGATCTTCTGCGGGAAGGCGAGCGGCCCCCAGGCGGTGCCGCCGTCACCGGTGCGGAAGGCGAACACCTGCTTGTAGGCCGCCTTCACCGCCGTGTCGCCGGTGATCCACATGCCGGGTGCGTCGGCACCCGAGGCCGGGGCGTCCGGCGCCGGCTTGTACCAGAGCACCTTCGCCTCGCCGGGCCGGCGGTCCTTGTTGAGGTTCTCCGGGTCCTCGCCGCCGCCGGACGTGGTCGGGGAGGGGGTGGCGGAGTCCTTCGGGTCGTCGCTCTGCCGGGCGACCGGCTTCTTCCCGCCGCCGTCGCCGCTGCCGGTGAACGCGAACACCGTGCCGCCGATGACGAGCAGCGCGGCCACCGCGGCACCGATGATCAGGGCCGTCCTCTTCCCGGAGGCCGGCTTGCCGTCGAAGGGGGCGCCGGCCGCGGCGCCGGGCATGCCCGGGTACGGCGGCTGCTGCGGGGGGCCGTAGCCGGGCTGCGGGGTGCCGTACGGGCCGGGCTGCTGCGGGGGTTGCTGCGGGTAGCCGTAGGGACCGGGGGTGCCACCGTAAGGGCCCGGCTGCTGCGGATAGCCGTAGCCCGGTGGGGGCTGCGGGGGCTGCTGCGGAGGGCCGGCGGGCGGCTGGGGCGCGACGAAACCGCCCTGCGCCGGCGGGGCCTGGGGAGCGGCGCCCTGTCCGCCCTGCGCCGGTGGCGTCTGCGGGGGCGGGCCGAAACCACCGGCCGGCGGAGGCTGGGCCCCCGGCGGCTGGTCCTGCGGCGGTCCGAATCCGCCCTGCGGCGGCTGGTTGGGCGGCTGAGTCATCAGCGCTCTTCCCCCTCGTTCACTGATTTTTAGCCACGCCCTGAGGTTCGCGACGGACTCAAGGTCGTTCTCAGACAGGTAAGACGGTTCTCAGACGGCCCTTTCTATCACCCGGTACAGACAGCACACGGGGCCGTGTCCTCCCCTGTTCCCAAGGGACGACCGGCCCGTGATACCGCCGTTACGCGCCTTCACGCCCCCTTCACCCGGCGCACGCGCCCCCTCCGTGTGCGGGCGTGAAAGGTCAGGCGTCCTCCGCCAGTTCCAGCCAGCGCAGCTCCAGTTCCTCGCGCTCCCCGGCGAGATCCCGCAGCTGGGCGTCGAGTTCGGCGACCTTCGCGAAGTCGGTGGCGTTGTCGGCGATCTGGGCGTGCAGCTTCGACTCCTTCTCGGAGATGCGGTCCAACTGGCGCTCGATCTTCTGGAGTTCCTTCTTCGCGGCGCGCTGGTCGGCGGCGCTCTTCTCCTGCGTGACCGGCTTGGGTGCCGCGGCGGCGGTCTGCGCGGCGACCGCCTCCTCCATCCGCTGCCGCCGCTCCAGGTACTCGTCGATGCCGCGCGGCAGCATCCGCAGCGTGCCGTCGCCGAGGAGGGCGAACACCCGGTCCGTCGTCCGCTCCACGAAGAACCGGTCGTGGGAGATGACGATCATCGAGCCGGGCCAGCCGTCGAGGAGGTCCTCCAGCTGGGTGAGGGTCTCGATGTCGAGGTCGTTGGTGGGCTCGTCCAGGAAGAGCACGTTGGGCTCGTCCATGAGGAGCCGCAGCAGCTGGAGCCGCCGCCGCTCACCGCCGGAGAGGTCCCCGACCGGCGTCCACTGCTTCTCCTTGGTGAAGCCGAACGTCTCGCACAGCTGCCCGGCCGTCATCTCGCGGCCCTTGCCGAGGTCGACGCGCTCCCGGACCCGCTGCACGGCCTCCAGCACCCGCCAGGTCGGGTCGAGTTCGGCGACCTCCTGGGAGAGGTACGCCAGCCTGACGGTCTTGCCGACGGCGATGCGGCCACCGGCCGGCTGCTCCTCGCCCTCGGTCCGCGCGGCCTCGGCCATGGCCCGCAGCAGCGAGGTCTTCCCGGCGCCGTTGACCCCGACGAGGCCGATCCGGTCGCCCGGGCCGAGCTGCCAGGTGACGTGCTTGAGCAGCACCTTCGGCCCGGCCTGCACGGTGACGTCCTCCAGGTCGAAGACGGTCCTGCCGAGCCGGGAGGAGGCGAACTTCATCAGCTCGCTGCTGTCGCGGGGCGGCGGCACGTCCGCGATCAGCTCGTTGGCGGCCTCCACGCGGAAGCGCGGCTTGGAGGTGCGGGCGGGGGCGCCCCGCCGCAGCCACGCCAGCTCCTTGCGGATCAGGTTCTGCCGCTTGGCCTCCTCCGTCGCGGCGATCCGCTCGCGCTCGGCACGGGCGAAGACGTAGTCGGAGTAGCCGCCCTCGTACTCGTACACGTCACCGCGCTGCACGTCCCACATGCGCGTGCACACCTGGTCCAGGAACCACCGGTCGTGGGTCACGCAGACCAGCGCCGAGCGCCGGTTCTGCAGGTGCTTCGCGAGCCAGGCGATGCCCTCGACGTCGAGGTGGTTGGTGGGCTCGTCCAGGACGAGCAGGTCCTGCTCCTCGATGAGCAGCTTGGCCAGCGCGATACGGCGCCGCTCGCCACCGGACAGCGGGCCGATGACGGTGTCCAGCCCCTTCGGGAAGCCCGGCAGGTCCAGCCCGCCGAACAGCCCGGTCAGGACGTCCCTGACCTTGGCGTTGCCGGCCCACTCGTGGTCGGCCATGTCGCCGATGACCTCGTGACGCACGGTGGCGGCGGGGTCGAGGGAGTCGTGCTGGGTGAGCACACCGATCCGCAGCCCGCCGGAGTGCGTGACCCGTCCGGTGTCGGCGTCCTCCAGCTTGGCGAGCATCCGGATGAGGGTGGTCTTGCCGTCGCCGTTGCGTCCGACGACCCCGATCCGGTCCCCTTCCTGCACGCCGAGCGAGACGCCGTCCAGCAGGGCACGGGTGCCGTACACCTTGCTGACGTTCTCGACATTGACCAGGTTGACGGCCATTTCACTCCTGTGCGCGGGGCTGTTTCGACGTGCGGCTCCGCCGCGTGGGTCAGCCTTCTAGCGTAGGGCCTGCGGAGGTGCGGGCGGGGCGCGAGGGGGTTGTCACTCTGTGTGATGACGTCGCCCGCAGCGCTACTTCCACTTCGCCGCGATCCACCTGCTGGCGAACGGGTGTACGAACGCGGCGAGGCCCCCGGTACCTGTGCGTTGACAGGCATCCACCACGACCACGTCAAGGTGAGCGTCCCCTACGACATCCTCATCGACCTGACCACGTTCAACGAGTACTGAACCTGCTCAGACCACCGTCGCCCCCGCCACCGGCCCCACCGCGGTCCGTACCGCCCTGCACGTCCCCGACGCCCGAAGGGCCCCGGCCACCTTCTGCGCCGACTCGGCGTCCCGCGTGAGGAAGGCCGTCGTAGGCCCGGATCCCGAGACCAGCGCGGCGAGCGCACCCGCCCCGCGCCCCGCCGCCAGCGTGCCGGCCAGCTCGGGGAAGAGGGACAGCGCGGCCGGCTGGAGATCGTTGGAGACGGACGCGGCCAGCGCCTCGGCGTCCCCCTTCGCCAGCGCCGCCACCAGCTCCGCCGACGCCACCGGCTCCGGGATCTGCCGCCCCTCGGCCAGCCGGTCGAACTCACGGAACACCGCCGGCGTCGACAGCCCCCGCTCCGCCATCGCGAACACCCAGTGGAAGGTGCCGCCGGCCTCCAGCGCGGTCAGCCGTTCGCCCCGCCCGACCCCGAGCGCCACGCCGCCGACCAGGCTGAACGGCACGTCGCTGCCCAGCTCGGAGCAGATCGCGAGGAGTTCGGCGCGCGAGGCACCCGTGCCCCACAGCCGGTCGCAGGCGAGCAGCGCGCCCGCGCCGTCCGCGCTGCCGCCCGCCATGCCCCCGGCTACCGGGATGTCCTTGGCGATGTGGATGTGGACGTGGGGGTCGATGCCCCGGCGCCCGGCGAGGGCGATGGCCGCACGGGCGGCGAGGTTGGTGCGGTCCAGCGGGACCTGGGCGGCGTCCGGGCCCTCGCAGGTGATTCGGAGTTCGTCCGCGGGGGTCACCGTGACCTCGTCGTACAGCCCGACGGCGAGGAAGACGTTGGCGAGGTCGTGGAAGCCGTCGGGGCGGGCGGCGCCGACCGCGAGCTGGACGTTGACCTTGGCCGGGACCCGGACCGTGACGCTCACGCGCCCGCCTCCTTGTGCTCGGCGATCCGCGCGAACTCCTCCACGGTCAGCGACTCGCCGCGCGCCTGCGGCGAGACCCCGGCCGCGACCAGGGCCGCCTCGGCCGCCGCCGCGGACCCGGCCCAGCCGGCGAGCGCGGCCCGCAGGGTCTTGCGACGCTGGGCGAAGGCCGCGTCGACGACGGCGAAGACCTCGGCCTTGGAGGCGGTGGTCTTGATCGGCTCGGCCCGCCGCACCAGGGACACCAGCCCGCTGTCGACGTTCGGCGCGGGCCAGAAGACGTTGCGCCCGATGGCCCCGGCCCGCTTCACGTCGGCGTACCAGTTGGCCTTCACGGACGGCACGCCGTACACCTTGTTGCCGGGCGCGGCGGCGAGCCGGTCGGCGACCTCGGACTGCACCATCACCAGCGTCCGCTCGATGCTCGGGAAGGTGTCGAGCATGTGCAGCAGCACGGGGACGGCCACGTTGTACGGCAGGTTCGCCACCAGGGCCGTCGGCGCGGGTCCGGGCAGCTCGGTGACGTGCATGGCGTCGGAGTGGACCAGCGCGAAGCGGTCGGCGCGGTCCGGCATGCGCGCGGCGATGGTCGCGGGGAGGGCCGCGGCGAGGACGTCGTCGATCTCCACGGCGGTGACGCGGTCGGCGGTCTCCAGCAGCGCGAGGGTGAGCGAGCCGAGCCCCGGGCCGACCTCGACGACCACGTCGTCGGGGCGGACCTCGGCGGTACGGACGATACGGCGGACCGTGTTGGCGTCGATCACGAAGTTCTGGCCGCGCTGCTTGGTGGGGCGCACACCGAGCGCCGCCGCGAGCTCGCGGATGTCGGCGGGGCCGAGGAGGGAGTCGGGGGTGGGGCTGCTCACGGGACAAGGGTACGGGGGCGGGAGGGGCCGGGTTGCCAGGTGGCCCGCGCCGCGGCCGGACGGCGGCCCGCGGCACGGGGCGTCCGCCCGGTCCGCGGCCCCTACCCCCGCAGCCTCCCCCCGCAGTGCGGCCAGGGGCTCGCCCCCCGCCGGATGTACAGCTTCTTCGCCCGGTACGTCTGCTCCTGCGCCGTGGCGTCCTGGGGGCGGCCCTTGCCGCCGAGGCTCTGCCAGGTGCGGGTGTCGAACTGGTACAGCCCGCCGTAGGTTCCCGAGGGGTCGACCGCGTCGGGCCGGCCGCCGGACTCGCAGGCGGCGAGCGCCCGCCAGTTCAGGCGGTCGGCGTCGCGTACGGAGGGCGGCCGGGGCTTGGTGCCCACCTTGACCACCTGTGCGCGCGGCGCGCGCACCACCTCCGACTTCTCCGGGCGCGGCTTCTGCCGCACCCCGTTGACGGTGCGCACGTGGTAGGTGGTCCGGCGCAGTCCCGGCTGCCCGGGCCGCGCGACGACCTCGGTGCCCTGGAAGAGGGCGGGATCGGCGGTCCGCTCGGTCGTGAAGGGGATCTGCTCCTCGTGGATCTCCCGGGTGCTGCTCACCCGCAGCACGGTCACCGTCTGCCCGTCGCGCGGGAAACTGTCCGGCGGCACGGAGGTGGTGTCCTGGCCGCGCAGGGTGATCCCGGCCTCCTCGACCGCTTCCCGGACGGTGGCCGCGTTGGTGCGGACGGTGCGGGTCCGGCCGTCCGCCAGGACCGTGACCGCGCGTTCGGTGCGCACGTCGAGCGCGAGCCCGGCGCGTCCGATGCGCTGGGCGCGCGAGGCCGACAGATACGCGCCCTCGGCGCGCACCCCCAGCTCGTCCAGCGCCCCCTCCACCGTGCGCGCCGTCGTCCACACCTCGCGCCGCCGGCCGTCCAGGGTGAGCCGTACCGGGCGCCCGTACCGCACCGCGACCGCGTCGCCGCTGGCGAGGGCCGTGCCGGGGGCGGGCGCGATCATGTCGTGCGCTCCCACGCGCACGCCCTCCTCGGTGAGCAGCTCGCTCACGTCGTCGGCGAACGTGTGCAGGCTGCGCTGCCTGCCGTCGACGTTCAGCTCGACCGCCTTGTCGTTGGCGACGAAGGCGGTGGTGCCGCCGGCCAGGAAGGCCACGACCAGCGCCTGCGGCAGCAGGCGGCGCACGGTGGAGTCCGGGCGCTCGGCGTAGCGGGCCCGGCGCCGGCGCGGGGCCCGCCCCCCGGTCTCCTCGGGCGGCTCGGCCTCGGGAGCCCGCGTCTCGTGAGCCGCGCTCGCGGGCGCGCTCGTCGTCTGCCGGGGCAGCGGCGTCGCCGGCTCGGTGACGAAGTACGCCTCGGCCTCGTAGGCGGGCCGGTAGGTGTCCTCGCGGATGCCGTACGGCAGCGTCTCCGCGGTGTGGACGGAGGCGTCATGGCCGTAGGGGTCGTACGTCTTGTACTGCGACGTGCTCACGCCGACACGCTCCAGGGTCCAGAGGGGTCCGGATCGGGCCCCCAGAACCTAGCGGAGCGCCGGTCACTCTCCAAAGCGACTCGACTACGGAACGTGGTGTCTCGAACGGGTGGTCAGTACCCCGGGACGGCCGGTCGGCGGCCCGGACGGACGGTCAGTAGCCGAACGCCCGGGCCGTGTTCGCGGCGAGAGCCGCCGCCAGAGCGTCCTCGTCGATCCCGCGCACGGCGGCCATCGCGCGGACCGTGACCGGAATGAGATACGGGGCGTTGGGCCGTCCGCGGTACGGCGCCGGGGTGAGGAACGGCGCGTCGGTCTCCACCAGGACCAGCTCCAGCGGGGCGACGGCGAGGGCGTCCCGCAGGTTCTGCGCGTTCTTGAAGGTGACGTTGCCGGCGAAGGACATGAAGTAGCCCTCGCGGGCGCAGATCCCGGCCATCTCGGCGTCGCCGGAGTAGCAGTGGAAGACGGTGCGCTCGGGGGCGCCCTCCTCCTTCAGGATCCTGAGGACGTCGGCGTGGGCGTCGCGGTCGTGGATGACGAGGGCCTTGCCGTGCCGCTTGGCGATCTCGATGTGGGCGCGGAAGGACCGCTCCTGGGCGGCCTTGCCCTCGGGGCCGGTGCGGAAGTGGTCGAGGCCCGTCTCGCCGACGCCCTTCACCTGCGGCAGCCCGGCCAGCCGGTCGATCTCGGCGAGGGCCTCGTCCAGCGCGGCGTCGCCGCCGGGCTCCCGGGCCCCCTGCCTCGACCACCCGTCCGGGTCGCCGTGCACGATGCGCGGGGCCTCGTTGGGGTGGAGGGCGACGGTGGCGTGCACGTTCTCGTGGGCCGCCGCGGTCTCGGCGGCCCACTGCGAGCCCTTGAGGTCGCAGCCGACCTGGACGACCGTCGTGACGCCCACCGAGGCGGCCTTCGCCAGGCCCTCCTCGACCGTGCCGGACTGCATGTCGAGGTGGGTGTGGGAGTCGGCGACGGGCACCGCCAGGGGCTGGGGCAGCGGCGGCGCCGCGTTCTTGTCGGCGTCCTTGGTGCTCTGACCGGCGTTCGAAGGCATGCTCCGATCCTACGGAAGGGGCATGCCCTCGACGGCCGGCGATCCGCTCAGCTCGCCCGGCGCTGGAACGGGTGCAGGAGATCGGACAGGTGCCAGTGGTGCGGCGCCCTGGCCGGCCCGGCCTCGGCGGTCCGCGCGGGCACCTGCGGCGTCTCGACCGGGCCCGCCTGCGGGACGCGGTGGTGCTGCCCCTGCGCGGACCCGCGCACCGCGGAGACCTGGCCCGCGCGCATGATCCGCACGACACGGCCGTCGCAGTTGTGGCAGGACGGGCGGCTCAGCGGTGACGGCACGACCTGGCCGTCGGCCACGTACAGCACGAACTCCTCCCCCTGCGCGTTCGTGTGGTGCTCTATCTCGTACGACTGCTCCCAGCCTTGCCCGCAGCGCATGCAGGCGAACGAGTACGACTCGTGAACGACGGCTGTGGCTGTGGCACGGAGGCCGGTCCGCCCTGCTATGTCACTCATGCCAGCTCCCTGTCGGACGGGTGCGTCCCTCTGGACGGGTGCGTCCCTTCGACCAGTGGACGCCTCCACCGGCGGATGCGCAGCAGGGCTGTCGAGTGTTGGAGGCGATTTGGACATCGCTTGCCAAAGGGTCGCGAATGAGACGGCTGTGCTTTGCCATCGACGCCAGCCTTTTGCTCCCCCATGGGGCGCACGGAGGCGCTCCGCGGGGGCGCGGGGACCTACCCGACGACCCGCCTCACCCGGTGGAGCGCTTGGCCGCCACCACCGCGTCGAACACCACCCTCTTCGGCAGTCCCGCCTCCGCCGCAACCGCCGCGATGGCCTCCTTGCGGCGCTCGCCGGCCTCCTCCCGGACCCGCACCCGGCGCACCAGCTCCTCGGCGTCGAGTTCCTCGGGCCCGGTCTCGGGCGCCCCCTCGACCACCACGGTGATCTCGCCGCGCACGCCGTCGGCGGCCCAGCGCGCCAGCTCGGCCAGCGGGCCGCGCCGCACCTCCTCGTACGTCTTGGTCAGCTCCCGGCAGACGGCGGCCCGCCGGTCGGCGCCGAAGACCTCGGCCATGGCGGCGAGGGTGTCGTCGAGCCGGTGCGGGGCCTCGAAGTAGACGAGGGTGCGCCGCTCGCCGGCGACCTCGCGCAGCCGGGACAGCCGTTCGCCGGCCTTGCGGGGCAGGAAGCCCTCGAAGCAGAAGCGGTCGACGGGCAGCCCGGACAGGGCGAGCGCGGTGAGCACGGCGGACGGGCCCGGCACCGCGGTGACCCGGATGTCCTGCTCGACGGCGGCGGCGACCAGCCGGTAGCCGGGATCGGAGACGGAGGGCATGCCGGCGTCGGTCACCAGCAGCACGCGCGCGCCGCCGATCAGCTCCTGGACCAGCTCCGGGGTACGGGCGGACTCGTTGCCCTCGAAGTACGACACGACGCGGCCCTTGGGCGTCACGCCCAGCGCCTGGGTGAGCCGGCGCAGCCGCCGGGTGTCCTCGGCGGCGACCACGTCGGCGCCGGCCAGCTCCTCGGCGAGCCGGGGCGGCGCGTCCGCGATGTCGCCGATGGGGGTACCTGCCAGGACAAGGGTTCCAGTCACACCCCCATCCTCCCAGGAGATCCCGGGCCGCTTCCCCGGCGTCCGGGGCCGGGTCCGGGGCGGCCCCGAGCGGGACGAATGCGACCGTGTCCCGACCGGTACCGCACATGCGCGGGACTCGCACAGGACGTTTCCCTACGATGGCGCGGTGACCAGTACCGCGTCCTCCATGGACCTCCGGCAGGACCAGGCACCGCACGACAGCCGGCCGTCGTGGCAGCGTCGGCTGCGCCGATTCGGGTACGCGCCGGCCACGGACGCGCCCTCGGGCGACGTACGCGACCGGCTGGTGCCGCCGTACGCCGAGCCGAGCCCCCGGCTGTGGCGGGTGCTCGGCGTGCCGCCGCTCCTGGCCGAGCGGCTCACGCGGTGGTCGGGCTGGGGCGGGCCGCTGCTGGTGACGCTGATGGCGGGCGTCATGCGGTTCTGGAACCTGGGCAGCCCGCGCGCGGTGATATTCGACGAGACGTACTACGCGAAGGACGCGTGGGCGCTCGTCCACCGCGGCTTCGAGGTCAGCTGGGACCGGTACGGCAAGAACGCCAACGACATGGTCCTCCAGCAGCACGGGCACCTGGCGATCCCCACGGACCCGGCGTACGTGGTGCACCCGCCGGTCGGCAAGTACGTCATCGGCCTGGGTGAGCTGATCTTCGGGTTCGACCCGTTCGGCTGGCGGTTCATGACGGCGCTGCTGGGCACGCTGTCCGTCCTGCTGCTGTGCCGGATCGGCCGCCGGATGTTCCGCTCGACGTTCCTGGGGTGTCTGGCGGGCGCGCTGATGGCGGTGGACGGCCTGCACTTCGTGATGAGCCGGACCTCGCTGCTCGACGGCGTGCTCATGTTCTTCGTCGTGGCCGCGTTCGGCTGCCTCGTCGTCGACCGGGACCGGGCCAGGGAGAGACTGGCCGCCGCGCTGCCGGCCGGACCGGACGGGCGGGTACGGCCCGACGAGCGGGTCGCCGACGCCTTCCGCTTCGGGTGGCGCCCGTGGCGCTGGGGGGCCGGGGTGATGCTGGGCCTGGCCGTGGGCACGAAGTGGAACGGGCTGTACATCCTGGCCGCGTTCTGCGTGATGACGGTCCTGTGGGACGTCGGCACCCGGAAGGTGGCGGGCGCGCGCCGCCCGTACCTCGCCGTCCTGAAGTACGACACCGGTGCCGCCTTCGTGGCGACGGTCCCGGTCGCGCTGGCGGTCTACCTGGTCTCCTGGACCGGCTGGATCCTCTCCCCGGCCGACGGCACGGGCGGCTACTACCGCAACTGGGCGGCCACCGACGGCAGGGGCGGCACCTGGTCCTTCCTGCCGGACTGGCTGCGCAGCCTGTGGCACTACGAGCACGAGGTGTACAACTTCCACGTCCACCTCGACCAGCCGCACACGTACCAGTCCAACCCGTGGAGCTGGATCGTGCTGGGCCGCCCGGTGTCGTACTTCTACGAGTCCCCCTCCCCCGGCTCCGACGGCTGCCCGGTGGACGCGGGCCAGAAGTGCGCCCGGGAGGTGCTGGCGATCGGCACGCCGCTGCTGTGGTGGGCGGCCTGCTTCGCGATCCTCTACGTGCTGTGGCGCTGGGCGTTCCGCCGCGACTGGCGGGCCGGCGCCATCGCCTGCGGCATCGCGGCGGGCTACCTGCCCTGGTTCCACTACCAGGAGCGCACGATCTTCCTCTTCTACGCGGTCGTCTTCCTGCCGTTCCTGTGCCTGGCGGTGGCGATGATGACCGGCGCGATCATCGGCCCACGGGGCTCCACCGACACCCGCCGGGTGATCGGCGCCTCGGCGGCGGGCGTCCTGGTCCTCCTGATCGCCTGGAACTTCATCTACTTCTGGCCCCTCTACACCGGCCAGGCCATCCCGATCGACAGCTGGCGGTCGCGGATGTGGCTGGACACCTGGGTCTGAGTCACGGTTTCGACAACTCCTGCCCCAGCGGCGGTGCAACCGCTTACAGTGCCCCCAGACCTGTTTTGAACATGTTCAACAGGCTGAACGGGAGGGGAAGCGCGCCATGCGCAACGGGGTCAAGGCGGCCGTCATCGGCGGCGTGTGCGTCACGCTGCTCGGCGGTGCCGGGTACGGGGTCTACAACGTCGCGTCCGCGCTGAACGGCGACGACGGCCCGGGGGCCTCGGCGGCCGTGCGGACCGGTCCGCCCAGCGGCTCCGAGGTGAAGGAGACGACCGGCGCGTTCTTCACCGCCTGGGAGAAGGGCGACGCGGCGGCCGCGGCGTCGTACACGAACTACCCGGAGGCGGCCCAGGAGGTGCTGTCGGCCTACGGCGGCGACGCGCACATCGGCAAGGTGCGGATCACCCCGGGCCGGGCCACCGGCGACACGGTGCCGTTCACGGTGAAGGCGACGGTGTCGTACGCCGGCGTGTCCCGGCCGCTCTCCTACCGCAGCGAGCTGACCGTCGTACGCGGCGAGACCTCGCACCGCGCGCTGGTCGACTGGCAGCCCTCCGTCGTCCACCCGCGCCTGCGCAAGGGGGACACGCTCACCACCGGCGACTCGGCCGCCCCGGAGATCGAGGCCGTGGACCGGAACGGCAAGGTGCTCACCCGGGTGACGTACCCCTCCCTCGGTCCGATCCTGGACGAGCTGCGCCGGCGGTACGGCGACAGGACCGGCGGCCGGCCCGGGGTGGAACTCGTGATCCGCCATCAGGCGGCGGCGGACGGCAGCCGGCCCGCGGACACCCCGCTGCTCACCCTGGCCAAGGGCAAGCCGGGCAGGCTCCCCACGACGCTCAGCGCGAGCGCCCAGGCGGCGGCCGAGAAGGCCGTGCTGAAGTACCCCGAGTCCTCCGTCGTGGCCGTCAAGCCGAGCACCGGCGAGATACTCGCCGTCGCCAACAACCGCGACGACGGCTTCGACGCGGCCCTCCTCGGCGAACGCGCACCCGGCTCCACCATGAAGATCATCAGCGCGGCGACCCTCATCGACAACGGCCTGAGCACGGCGAACGGGCCGGCGCCCTGCCCGCCGTCGGCCGTCTGGCAGAGCCAGACCTTCCAGAACCTCAAGGGCCTGGCGCCGGACGAGCACGCCACCCTCGCCGACGGCTTCGCCCGCTCCTGCAACACGGCGTTCGTGAAGTTCGCGGACGAGGTGAAGGTCGACTCCCTCACCCGGGAGGCCGAGGACCGCTTCGGGCTCGGGCGGAACAACTGGCAGGTCGGCGTGCCCACGTTCGACGGCCGGGTGCCGGCCTCCGGCGGCCCGGACACCGCGGCCAACCTGATCGGCCAGGGCCAGGTCCAGATGAGTCCGCTGAACATGGCGTCCGTGACGGCCACCGCGAAGACCGGCGCCTTCCGCCAGCCCCTGATCGTGCCGCTGAGGCTCGACGACCGCGAACCGGCCCGCGCGCGCGGGCTGTCGTCGTCCACGGTCCAGCAGCTGCGCGCGATGATGAACCGCACCGCGCGCAGCGGCACCGCGGCCGGTGTGATGGCCGGGATGAGCGGGGACGTCGGCGCGAAGACCGGCTCCGCGGAGGTCGACGGCGAGGCCAGGTCGGACAGCTGGTTCACCGGCTACCGCGACGACGTCGCCGCGGCGGCCATGGTCCAGGACGGCGGACACGGCATCGACGCCGCCGGACCGATTGTCGCAAGCGTGCTACGGAACGCGGGCTGACGTCACCCGGGAAGACGGGGACTTTAAGGTGATTGCCGTCGTTGGGGAATGTGAGGGCTACGGGGACCCTGGGAAAGGTGCGGAGGAACTGAGGCTGTGGGCAAGAGAAGGCGCGTCGCCGAGCGACGGAAGACCCGACCCGCCGTGCTCGGCGGGATGATCGCCGTGGTGGTCGGCGGTGCCGGGTTCGGCGTCTACGCGCTGTACGACGGCGGTGCCGCGGCCGACGAGCGCTCCGCCGCCACGGCCGGCCACAGGACCGTCAGGACGGGCCCGCTCACCGCGACCGAGATCCGCACCGCCTCCACCCGCTTCCTGACCGCCTGGCAGCAGGGCAAGGCGGACCGGGCGGCGGACGCCACCGACGACCCCGCCGCCGCCGGGAAGCTGCTCGCCGGCTACACCAAGGACGCCCATCTGAAGGACGTCACGCTCACCCCGGGGACGGCGAAGGGCGCCAAGGTGCCGTTCTCCGTGAAGGCCACGGTGGCCTACCGGGGCCTCAGCAAGCCGCTGTCCTACACCAGTTCGCTCACCGTGGTGCGCCGGGCGAGCGACGGCGCGCCGCTGGTCGACTGGCACTCCGCCGTGGTCCACCCGGAGCTGCGGGACGGCGACACGCTCGTGACCGGCGAGTCCGGCACCCCGCCGGTCAAGGCGCTGGACCGCGACGGCGGTGAGATCACGGCCGCCAAGTACCCGTCCCTGGGCACGGTGCTGGACGGACTGCGGGAGAAGTACGGCAAGAAGGCGGGCGGCACGGCGGGCGTCGAGCTGCGCGTGGTGCGCGGCAAGGCGGCCAAGGAGGCCAAGCTCTCCGACAAGACGCTGGTGGAGCTGAGCAAGGGCACCCCGGGCACCGTGAAGACGACGCTCAGCCCCACCCTCCAGGCCGCCGCGGAGCAGCAGGTCGCGGGGCGCCCGCGGGCCTCGGTGGTCGCGCTGCGGCCCTCGACGGGGGAGATCCTCGCGGTCGCCAACAGCGGGCACGGCTTCAACACCGCCTTCCAGGGGGCCCTCGCACCCGGCTCCACGATGAAGGTCATCACGTCGTCGCTGCTGATCGACAAGGGCCTGGCGTCGGTGGACAAGCCGCACCCCTGTCCCAAGACGTTCACCTACGGCGGCTGGAAGTTCCACAACGACGACGACTTCGAGATCAAGGGCGGCACGTTCAAGGCGAGCTTCGCCCGGTCCTGCAACACCGCCTTCATCAGCCAGGCGAAGAAGCTGAAGAACGACGACCTGACCAAGCAGGCCCAGCAGGTCTTCGGGCTGTCCATGAACAACTGGGCGATCGGCGTGCCCAGCTTCGACGGCTCGGTGCCGGTGCAGTCGGCGGCGCAGATGGCGGCCTCGCTGATCGGGCAGGGCGGGGTGCGCATGAACCCGCTGAACATGGCCTCCGTCGCCGCGACCGTGAAGTCGGGCACCTTCCACCAGCCGTACCTGGTCGCGCCGTCCGTGGACCACCGCACGCTGGCCACCGCCTCCCGCACGCTGTCGCCGAAGACGCTGTCCCAGCTGCGCGAGCTGATGCGGTACACGGCCGCGTACGGCACCGCCGCCGAGGCGATGTCGGGGCTCGGCCCGGACTACGGCGCGAAGACCGGATCGGCGGAGGTCGACGGGCAGAAGAAGCCGAACGGCTGGTTCACCGCCTACCGGGGCGACCTCGCCGCCGCCGGCGTGGTCCAGGCGGGCGGGCACGGCGGTGACACGGCCGGCCCGATCGTGGCGAAGCTGCTGAAGCTCGGGAGCTGACCGGCTCCGGCCCGCCGGTCGGCCCGGTCAGCCCCGCACGGGCTCGACGGTGTAGGTGCGGCGCAGGAACCGCACCAGCGTCTTCGACTCGAACTGCACCACTTCGACGCCGTCGTCGGTGTGGAACTCGACCACCGCCTGGACGCGCCCGCAGGGCCACACCCGGACGTCGCCGCTCTCGGCCGGCGCCCGCAGTCCCCGTTCGAGGAGCGCGCGGGAGAAGGTCCACTCGTGCGGTCCGGGAAGCCCGACCCGGACGGAGCGGGGATCGGCGTCGGGGTCGTACCGCAGCACGACGGGCACGGCCCCGGGATCCTCCTCGTCCGTGACGATATGAGCGCGCGCGTACTGTTCGACTACAGACATCGGACCGCCCTCTCACGCACGGTGACCTATGTGAAAGCTGTGCATCCGCTTTCCTCCCAGAGTCGCACATTTTCCTGTTCGCGCCTCGGTGAGAGACGAGACTTCGTCTCTCTTGCAAAGCGTTCGCAACAAGGGCCTAAAATCGTACGGTGCATGTACCTGACGGATTCATCGACGCCCCGACCTCCGCGGTCACCGCAGTGGTCGCCGCCGGCGCCCTCGCGGTGAGCCTGCGCGGCGCCCGACGCGAACTCGACGAGCGGACGGCCCCGCTGGCCGGCCTGGTGGCGGCGTTCATCTTCGCCGTGCAGATGCTCAACTTCCCGGTGGCCGCCGGGACCAGCGGCCACCTCCTGGGCGGCGCCCTGGCCGCGATCCTCGTCGGCCCGTACACAGCCGTCCTGTGCGTGTCGGTCGTGCTGCTCATGCAGGGCGTGCTGTTCGCCGACGGCGGTCTGACCGCGCTCGGTGTGAACATCACCGACATGGCGATCGTCACGACGGTCGTCTCCTACGCCGTCTTCCGGGTCCTGCTCGCCGTGCTGCCCCGCAAGCGGCGCTCGGTGACCGTGGCCTCCTTCGTCGCCGCGCTGGTGTCCGTGCCGGCCGCCGCCGTGGCTTTCACGCTGATCTACGCCATCGGCGGCACCACCGACGTCTCCCTCGGCAAGGTCGCCACCGCGATGATCGGCGTCCATGTGCTGATCGGCATCGGGGAGGCGGTCATCACCGCGCTGACGGTCGGCGCGGTGATCGCCGTACGCCCGGACCTGGTGTACGGCGCGCGCGGCCTGCGGCAGCGGCTCCAGTTGCGCGTGAACGGCGCGCTGGTGGACGCGCCCGCTCCCACGGCGCCCGTGGCGGCGCGCACCTCGCGCCGCACGCTGTGGGTGACCGGGCTCGTCACCTCCCTCGTCCTCGCCGGCTTCGTCAGCTTCTACGCCTCCGCGAACCCCGACGGCCTGGAGAAGGTCGCGCACGACCAGGGGATCGACAAGAAGGCCAAGGAGCACGCCGGCGCCGGCTCGCCGCTCGCCGACTACGGGGTCAAGGACGTCTCCGACGCCCGGCTGTCCGGCGGCCTCGCGGGCGTGATCGGCGTCGGCGTCACGGTCGTCGCGGGCAGCGCGGTGTTCTGGGCGCTGCGCAGGCGCCGCAGCGACGACGTCTCTCCCGTGAACACCGGCGTCTGATGGGGGCGGGACACGCGCACCGGCTGTACCGGCACGGGCACTCGCCCGTGCACGGCCTGCCGCCGCACACCAAGCTGGCCGCCGCGTTCCTGTTCGTGGTGGTCGTCGTGTCGACCCCGCGCGAGGCGATGTGGGCGTTCGCGGTGTACGCCGGGCTGCTCGCGGCCGTCGCCCACCAGGCGCGCGTGCCCGCCCGTTTCCTGCTCGGGCGGCTGCTGATCGAGGTGCCGTTCGTCGCGTTCGCGGTGCTCATGCCGTTCGTGGCGGAGGGCGAGCGGGTGCACGTGCTGGGGCTCTCGCTCAGCGTGAACGGGCTGTGGGGCGCCTGGAACGTGCTCGCCAAGGGCACCCTGGGCGTCGCCGCCTCCGTGCTGCTGGCCGCCACCACCGAGCTGCGCGAACTCCTGCTCGGGCTGCAACGGCTGAAGCTGCCGCCGCTGCTCGTGCAGATCGCCTCCTTCATGATCCGCTACGGCGACGTCATCACCGACGAGATGCGCCGGATGCGGATCGCCCGGGAGTCGCGCGGCTTCGAGGCGAAGGGCGTACGGCACTGGGGGGTGCTCGCCAAGTCCGCCGGCGCGCTGTTCATCCGGTCCTACGAGCGGGGGGAGCGCGTGCACCTCGCCATGGTGAGCCGGGGGTACGCCGGTTCCATGCCGGTCATCGACGAGGTGACCGCGTCCGGTGCCCAGTGGCGGCAGGCCCTGGCACTCCCCTGCGCCGCCCTCGTCGTCTGTCTGCTGGGATGGTTCCTGTGACTGCTTCTCTCGAGGTCTCCGGCCTCGCCTTCGCCTACCCGGACGGGCACCAGGCCCTGTTCGGGGTGGACTTCTCGATCGCGCGCGGGGAGCGGGTCGCCCTGCTCGGCCCGAACGGCGCCGGCAAGACGACCCTGGTGCTGCACCTCAACGGCATCCTGGGCGGCGGGACCGGCACGGTGACCGTGGCCGGGCTCCCGGTGTCCGGGCAGCACATGGCCGCGATCCGGCAGAAGGTCGGCATCGTCTTCCAGGACCCGGACGACCAGCTCTTCATGCCGACCGTGCGGGAGGACGTGGCGTTCGGGCCGGCCGCCGCCGGGATCAAGGGGGCCGCGCTGGAGGAGCGGGTGCACACCGCCCTGGAGCGGGTCGGGATGCGGGAGTTCGCCGACCGGCCGCCGCACCACCTGTCGTTCGGACAGCGCCGCCGGGTCGCGGTGGCCACCGTGCTCGCGATGGAGCCGGAGATCCTGGTCCTGGACGAGCCGTCCTCCAACCTGGACCCGGCCTCGCGCCGCGAACTCGCCGACATCCTGCGCTCGCTGGACGTCACGGTCCTCATGGTCACGCACGACCTGCCGTACGCCCTGGAGCTGTGCCCGCGCTCCCTCATCCTCAGCGACGGCGTCATCGCGGCGGACGGCCCGACCGGCGCGCTGCTGTCCGACCAGGAGCTGATGCGGGCACACCGGCTGGAGCTGCCGTTCGGGTTCGACCCCGCGTCCGTGACAATGGGCGCGTGACGAACGAGGACCCGGCCGTCGACGGCTCGCTGCTGCTGGACGACCAGCTGTGCTTCGCGCTGTACGCCGCCCAGCGGGCCGTGACCGCCGCGTACCGTCCGCTGCTGGACGACCTCGGGCTCACCTATCCGCAGTACCTGGTGCTCCTGGTGCTGTGGGAGCGCGGGGAGATCAGCGTGAAGGAGCTGGCGCGCGCCCTCCGGCTGGACTACGGCACCGTCTCGCCGTTGCTGAAGCGGCTGGAGGGGGCGGGGCTGGTGCGCAGGGAGCGCGCGGCGGACGACGAGCGCTCGGTGCTGGTCGCGTGCACCGGGCGCGGCGAGGAACTCAGGGGGCGTGCGGCGCGCGTACCCGGGGCGCTGCTCACGACCACAGGGCTCGGGGCCAGGGAGATCGCGCGGCTGCGCGAGGAGTTGTGGAGGCTGACCGAGCGCGCCCACGCGGCGGCGGACCGGTACTGATCACGCGTTACCCGCGGTTGCCCACCCTGCCGGTACACCCTGACCTACCGGCCAGTACCTTGTGCACGATGTACTTGTGCGCCACTTGTTCCGGGGGAGGCCGGCCATGACCGAGGGCACCGCCGTCGACACGCGTCCGACGAAGATCATGTATGTCGCCGAGGCCACCGCCCACGGCGGCCGCAACGGCTATGTCACCAGTCAGGACGGGCAGATCGGGCTGAAGGTCGCGATGCCCCCGGCGCTGGGTGGCGACGGCGACGGCACCAACCCGGAGCAGCTGTTCGCGGCCGGCTACAGCTCCTGCTTCCACAACGCGCTGATCCTGGTGGGCAACCGCGAGGGCTACGACCTGACCGGCTCCACCGTGGCCGCGAAGGTCGGCATCGGCCCGAACAAGCACCGCGGCTACGGCCTCGCGGTCGCCCTCAGCGTCTCCCTGCCGGTGCTGGACGCCGAGGTGGCGGCCCGGCTGGTGGACGCGGCGCACGAGGTGTGCCCGTACTCGAACGCGACGCGCGGCAACATCGACGTAACGATTCTGTTGGGCTGATCCCGCCGAGGAATCGCAGGCGTCCACCCCGTGTTGCACCCACTGTCGCAGGAGGAACGAGGCGGAAGGGACGGCGGGCGTGGACGTGAACGGCACTGTGGCCGAGGGCTTCGAGCCGGTCAGGGAGGCGTTCGCCGCGAACTTCGCGCTGCTCGGCGAGCGCGGGGCGGCCGTCGCCGTCTACCGGGACGGACACCGGGTCGTGGACCTGTGGGCCGGCACCCGGGACGTGGACGGAACCGCTCCCTGGCAGCACGGGACCGCGCAGATCGTGCGCTCCGCGACCAAGGGCGTCGCCGCCGCCGCGCTGCTGCTCCTGCACCAGCGCGGCGAGCTGGACCTGGACGCCCCGGTCGGCACCTACTGGCCGGAGTTCAAGGCGGCCGGCAAGGAGCGCACGCGCGTACGGGACCTGCTCGCGCACCGCGCGGGCGTGCCCGTGCTGGACCGTCCGCTGACCCCGGCCGAGGCCGCCGACCCCGACCTGGGCGCCGCCGCCGTCGCCGCGCAGGCCCCCGTGTGGGAGCCGGGCACGGACCACGGCTACCACGCCCAGACCTACAGCTGGCTCACCGGCGAGCTGCTCCGCCGGATCACCGGCCGCCCGGTCGGCGAGTGGATCGCGGACGAGATCGCCGGGCCGGTCGGCGCGGACCTGTGGCTCGGCCTGCCCACGTCGGAGCACGCGCGCGTCGGCCGCGTCGGCCCGGTGGACGCGCCCGAGACCGCGGGCGGTCTGAAGACCCGCCCCAAGCGGGCGGTGGCCGAGGCCTACGCCGACCCGGACTCCCTGACCCGCCGCGCGTTCGCGGCGATCAGCCCGCTCCCCGACGAGAACGACCCCGGCTACCGCGCCGCCGCCCTGCCCGCTTCCAACGGCATCGCCACGGCCGACGGACTGGCCCGCTTCTACGCCTCGCTCATCGGCGACGTCGACGGCGGGACCCGGCTGTTCACCCCTCGGACCACGCAGCTGGCCCGCACGGAGCAGTCCGCCGGGCCGGACCGGGTCCTGGTGGTGGGCACCCGCTTCGGCCTCGGCCACATGCTGCACGGCGCCGCGTCCCCGCTGCTCTCCCCCACCTCCTTCGGCCACCCCGGACGCGGCGGCGCGCTCGGCTTCGCCGATCCGGACACCGGCATCGCCTTCGGCTACGTCACCAACGGCTTCCGGCAGAGCGTCACGGCGGACCCGAGGGCGCAGGCGCTGGTACGAGCGGTCCGCACGGCGCTCTCCTGAACCTCGCGTGCCCCCGGCGCACGCCGGGCGCGCGTGTCACACGTGGATCGGGTGCGAGGTCCGTCCGGACGCCTGGTCGATCTCCTCGTGGGCCTTGGTCAGCAGCTGCATGGCGAGTTCGTTGAGGGCGCGGGCACCGGCGATCTCCTCGCCGACCCGGGGCTGGTTCGCGTCGACGTTGTGCCGGCTGGCGCGGCCGTGGGCCCGCACCTCGGAACCGTCGGGCAAGCGCACCAGCGCCGCCGCGCGCGTGTGCTGATCGTCCTCCATGAACTCCATCTCGATGTGCCATCCCACAGCCGTGTGCATCATGACGACCACCTCCGAAAACCGCTGCTTCCAGGGTGCGCCACGGCACCCCGGCCCGTCATGTCGGCGCCGTGTCCGGCGCTAACCGGCCCGCAGCATCAGCCCGATCCCCACGACCACCAGGCCCGCCGCGGCGATCCGGGGCGCCCCGAAGCGCTCCTTGAAGAACAGCGCCCCGATGGCCGCGCCGACGATGATGGACGACTCGCGCAGGGCGGCGACGGGGGCGAGCGCGGCCCGGGTCTGGGCCCACAGCACCAGGCCGTACGCGGCGACGGACAGAGCGGCGCCGAGGAACCCGAGGGCGGCGTACGGCCGGAGCAGCCGGACGGTGCCGGCACGCGCGCGTGCGTAGAGGAACGCGGGCAGCGCCGCTCCCTGGACGGCCATGAGCCAGGCGATGTACCCGAGGGACGTGCCCGAGGCCCGTACGCCCATGCCGTCGATGACGGTGTACGCGGCGATGGTCACACCGGTCGCGAGGGCCGCGCCGATCGCGGCCCAGTCGGGCCGCCGCCCGCGCAGTCCCCACAGCCCGACCCCGCCGAGCCCCAGGCAGGACACGGTGACGCCGGCGCTCGCCCAGGCGCCGGGAACCTCGTGGGCGAAGACGGCGGCGAGCACGGTGACCAGGAGCGGGGCGCTGCCGCGCGCGATGGGGTAGGCCTGCCCGAAGTCGCCCAGCCGGAAGGAGGTCATCAGCAGCGCGTAGTAGGCGATGTGCACGGCGGCGGAGGCGAACAGGTACGGCCAGGCGGGCCCCGCCGGGAACGCCGTGAACGGTGCCGCCGCGAGCCCGATCAGCAGCCCGCCGCCGGAGATCAGGGCGAAGCCGACGAGCTTGTCGGTGATGCGGTGCGCGATGGCGTTCCAGCTGGCGTGGGTGACGGCGGCGAGCAGGACGGCCGTCGCGACCAGCGGCGTCACGCGCGCTGCTCGCGCACGTCCACCAGCGTCGCGCCCGCGTGGGCGACGAGTTCCTTCGGCTCGATCGGGAAGACGGTGTGCGGCGTGCCGGCCGCCGCCCACACCACGTCGTACGCGAGCAGCGAACGGTCGGCGAGGACCCGGGTGCGCGTGCGGTGCCCGAAGGGCGGCACCCCGCCGATGGCGTACCCGGTGGTCTCGCGCACGAGCCCGGCGTCGGCCCGGGTGACCTTCCCGGCGCCCAGCTCCTGCCGCACCCGCTCGACGTCCACCCGGGAGGCCCCGTCCATGAGCACCAGCACGGGCACCCCGTCGGCGGCGAAGACCAGCGACTTGCAGATCTGGCTCAGCTCGCAGCCGATGGCGGCGGCGGCCTCGGCGGCGGTCCGGGTCGCCTCGGGGAAGCTGCGTACCCGCGGCAGCAGCGCCCCCAGTCCCGACTCCTCCACGGCGGCGGCGAAACGAGGATGGGCGGTCGTCGTCATACGCGGCACGGTAGCGGGTCCCCGCGCGACGGACGAAACGCATTCCGGCCGGGCGGACGCCGTGCGGTGACGGCGGGAAGCCGGTGAGGGTGCAGCCCCGTCCCCACGGGCACCCTCACCGGCGGCTCTGTGTCAGGAGCGGTACGTCAGGCGCGTACCAGCTCCTTCTCCGCCCCGGAGTCGGCGTGGGTGCGCAGGCCCTCGCCCTCCACGTCCACGTTGGGCAGCGCGCGGTCCAGCCACTTCGGCAGCCACCAGGCCCGCTTGCCGAGCAGGGCGAGGACCGCCGGGACGATGGCCATGCGGACGAGGAACGCGTCGAAGAAGACGGCGATGGCGAGGCCGAAGCCGATCATCTTGACCATCGACTCGCTGGACCCGATGAAGCCGGAGAAGACGGCCATCATGATGACGGCGGCGGCGGTCACCACCCGGGCGCCGTGCCTGAAGCCGGTCACCACCGCCTGGCTGGGCTTCTCGCCGTGGACGTACGCCTCCCGCATGCGGGTCACGAGGAACACCTCGTAGTCCATCGCGAGGCCGAAGACGACGCCCACCATGAAGATCGGCATCATCGACATGACCGGGCCGGTCTCCTCGACGTTCATCAGGCCGGACAGCCAGCCCCACTGGAAGACCGCGACCACGGCGCCGAGGGCCGCCATCACGCTGAGCAGGAAGCCGAGGGCCGCCTTCAGCGGGACCAGGATCGAGCGGAAGACCACGATCAGCAGGAGGAAGGCGAGGCCGACCACCAGGGCCAGGTACGGCAGGAGCGCGTCGTTCAGCTTCTGCGAGACGTCGATGTTCATCGCCGTCGAGCCGGTGACCAGGACCTGGGAGTCGGTCTCGCGGGCGATGTCCGCGCCCTTGTCCCGGATGGCGTGCACCAGGTCCTCGGTGGTGGTCGAGGACGGCTTGGAGTCGGGGACGACCGTGATCGTCGCGGTGTCGCCGGCCTTGTTGGGCGTGGCCGGGGTGACCGTGACGACGTCCTTCAGGCCCTTGATCTCGTCGCCGACCTCGGCGAACGCGGCCTTGGGGTCGGGGCTGTCCTTGGCGTCGACGACGATCATCAGCGGACCGTTGAAGCCGGGCCCGAAGCCCTCGGAGAGCAGGTCGTAGGCGCGGCGCTGGGTGGTGGAGGTCGGCTGGGAGCCGTCGTCGGGCAGACCCAGTTCCAGCGAGGCGGCCGGGATCGCCGCGGCGCCGAGGCCGAGCACGCCGAGCAGCAGGACGGCGACCGGGCGGCGGACGACGAAGCTCGCCCAGCGGGTGCCCATGTTGGGGCGGCCCGGCTTCTTCGGCGTACGGCCGCCGCCGAGCAGCCTGCTCTTCTGGCCGGCCGGCTTGATCCTGCGGCCGGCGTAGCCGAGCAGTGCCGGGATCATGGTGAGGGCGATGAGGACGGCGATGGCGACCGTGCCCGCCGCGGCGATGCCCATCTTCGTCAGCATGGGGATGTTGACGACGGACAGGCCGACCAGGGCGATGACGACGGTGAGGCCGGCGAAGACGACCGCCGAGCCCGCCGTGCCGACGGCGCGTCCGGCCGCGTCCTCGCGCTCGCGGCCCTCGGCGAGTTCGGCGCGGTAGCGGGAGACGATGAAGAGGGCGTAGTCGATGCCGACGGCGAGGCCGATCATCGAGGCCAGGGTCGAGGTGGTGGAGCCCAGGTCCAGGGCGCTGGCGAGCGCGGTGATGGCGGAGACGCCGATGCCGACGCCGATGATGGCGGTGAGCAGCGGGAATCCGGCCGCGAGCAGCGAGCCGAAGGTGATGACCAGGACGACCGCGGCGACCGCGATGCCGATGATCTCGCTGGAGCCGGTCTCGGGGGTCGCGCTCAGCGCGTCACCGCCGACCTCGACGGTGAGACCCGCGTCCCGCGCGTCCTGGGCGGCGTCCTTCAGGGCGTCCTTGGAGGAGTCCTCCAGCTCCATGCCGGAGACCTTGTACTTCACCGAGGCGTAGGCGATGGTGCCGTTCTTGCTGACGGCGTGCCCGGTGTAGGGGTCGGCGACGGAGGCGACCTCCGAGCCGCTTCCCAGCTCCTTGACGGTCTTCTCGACGGTCGCCTTGTTGACGGCGTCCGTCATCTTCTCGCCCTTCGGGGCCTTGAAGACGACCCGGGCGGTGGCGCCGTCGGCGCTCATCCCGGGGAAGCGCTGTTCCAGCAGGTCGAAGGCCTTCTGGGCCTCGGTACCGGGGATGGAGAAGGACGTGTTGCCGGCGGCCGGCGCGGAGGCGGCGCCCACCCCGGCGAGGGTGAGCAGCGCGACCCATATGAGGGCGACGAAGTGCCGTCGCCGGAAGGCGAGGCGGCCGAGTTTGTAGAGGAACGTGGCCACGGAGGCGTACTCCCGGTCAGGTCGTTGGGTTCAGCTGGGCAGGGGTGATCAGCCCGACGACGTGAGCGGTGACGTCAGGTGGTGGGCTTGCTGGGGAAGAGCGTTCAGCTCGCGCGAACGCCGAGGGCGGGGAGGACCACGGCGTCGATGTACGAAAGGAGGAAGTCCTGTGTCGGCGGCTGTTCGTCGATCATGGTGCGGGCGGCGAACGCGCCGACCATCATGTGCATCACGAACCCGAGCGCCGGGTTGTCCGCACGGACCTCGCCCCGGTCGATCGCCCGTTGCAGCACACGGCGGAAGTCCGCCATCTCCGGCTCGATGAGATGCTCCCGGAACGCCTTGAGCAGGTCCGGGTTGCCGTGCACCGCCATGGCCAGGCCCCGCATCAGCGCGGAGCTCTGTTCCATCTCGCAGTCGTCCGCACGCAGGGTGAGCGCGTGCAGATCGCCCTTGAGGGAGCCGGTGTCGACGTTCTCGGCCCGGCCCGGCTTGTTGTGCCGCACGGCCTTGGCGACCAGTTCGGCCTTGCCGCCCCACTGGCGGTAGAGCGTGGCCTTGCTGGATCGGGTGCGGGCGGCCACGGCGTCCATGGTCAGGGCGTCGTAGCCGACCTCGCGGAGCAGGTCGAGCACGGCCTCGTACAGCTCGGCCTCGCGCTCGGGCGTGATCCGGCTACGACGTGTCGCCGCAACAGCTTCCGTCATGCCCGTCACCTTCCCGCTCCGGAGCCTTCGTCTTCGTACATCCATGACGATACCCCGCCCTCCAGCGAAACGAAACCGTTTCGTACGTGCGTTGGGTCACGAAGGTGAAGGGCCTGTAAGGAACCTGACAGCACCGGCCCCAGGAGTTGCCCGCGCCCTTTGACCGGAAAAGCATGGGGACGTGAGCTATCTGCGCCTTCCCCACCTCAGCGGCGACCTGCTGTGCTTCGTCGCGGAGGACGACCTCTGGCTGGCTCCCCTCGACGTCCCGGGCCGCGCCTGGCGGCTCACCGCGGACCGCACCAAGACCGGCCACCCGCGCTTCTCCCCCGACGGCCGCCGGATCGCCTACACGACCTGGCGCAGCCTCGTCCCCGAGATCCACCTCGTCGACGTCGACGGCGGCCCCGCACGCCAGCTGACGTACTGGGGCAGCGCCGACACCCAGGTGTGCGGCTGGACCCCGGACAGCGACATCCTGGCCGTGGCCTCCCACGGCCAGCCCTTCTCCCACTTCACCTGGGCCTACAAGGTCCCGGCCGACGGCGACCCCGGCGGACGGCTGCCCTGGGGCCCGGTCGCCGACATCCAGGTCGCCGACATCGCCGGCGAGCGCAGGACACTGCTGCTCACCGGCACCCCGCCGCACGAACCGGCCTCCTGGAAGCGGTACCGCGGCGGCGCCACGGGCCGCCTCTGGCTGCACGGGCGGCGCCTGCTGCCGGACCTCGACGGCCATCTGGCCTGCCCCGTGTTCGTCGCCGGCCGGATCGCCTTCCTCTCCGACCACGAGGGCGTCGGCAACCTCTACTCGTGCGCCCACGACGGCACCGACCTGCGCCGGCACACCGACCACGACGCCTTCTACGCCCGGCACGCCTCGAGCGACGGCGACCGGGTGGTCTACCAGTGCGCCGGCGACCTGTGGCTGGTGGACGACTTCTCCCCGGGCGGGACGCCGCGCAAGCTCGACATCCGCCTCGCCGGACCGCGCACCGGCCGCCGCCGCTACCAGGTGCCGGCCGCGCAGAACATCGACGGCATCTCCGTGGACGAGACCGGCCGGGCCAGCGCGGTCGTCGTCCGCGGCAGCCTGTACTGGCTCACCCACCGCGACGGACCGGCCCGCACGATCACCGACACGCCCGGCGTCCGGGTACGGCTGCCGGAGATGCTGGGCTCCACCGGGCAGGTCGCCTACGTCACCGACGCCGAGGGCGAGGACGCCGTCGAGATCGCCCACCTGCCCCGCGCCACCGGCGACCGCGCGCCCCGGCGGCTGGCCTCCGGCGCGCTGGGCCGGGTCCTGGAGATGGCCTGCGACCCCGAGGGCGAACGCCTGGCCGTGGCCTCGCACGACGGGCGGCTGCTGCTGATCGACGTACCGGAGGAGGGGACGGCGGGGCCGGAGGAAGCGCCGGCGGAGGGGGAGGAAGGGGCGGCGGGGCCGGACACCGCCGAGGCGGGGGCCGGGATCACCGAGCTGATCCGGTCCGTCAACGGCCCGGTCCGCGACCTCGCCTTCTCGCCCGACGGCTCCTGGCTCACCTGGTCGCACCCCGGCATCGGCCGCTCCCTGCGCCAGATCAAACTGGCCCGCATCAAGGACCGGCTGATCGTGGACGTGACGAACGGCCGCTTCGAGGACGAGAACCCGGTCTTCACCCGCGACGGCCGCTACCTCGCCTTCCTCTCCTGGCGCGGCTTCGACCCGGTCTACGACGTGCACACCGGCGACCTGTCCTTCCCGCTCGGCTGCCGCCCGTACCTGGTCCCGCTCTCCTCGGCGACCCCCTCCCCGTTCGCCCTCAACCCCGAGGGCCGCCCGGCCGCCGGCGGGCTCGATCCGCTGGAGGACGAGGAGACCGGCGAGGCCGGCATGGTGACGGTCGAGGTCGAGGGGCTGGCGGACCGGGTGACGCCCTTCCCGGTGATCGCCTCCAAGTACTCCGGGCTGTGCCCGGTCGCGGGCGGTGGACTGGTCTGGCTGCGCTGGCCGATCTCCGGCGCGCTCGGCGAGACCTTCGTCAACCCGGCCGACATCAGCGGACGCCCGACCCTGGAGTACTTCAACATCACCAAGGCGAAGAAGTCCGAACTGGTCGACCACCTGGACTGGTTCACGGTGAGCGGCGACGGCACCCGGCTGGTCGTCGTGGACGAGGGCGACCTGCGGGCCGTTCCGTCGACCGAGCTCGGCGACGCGGACTCGACCGTCTGGATCGACGTGCGCCGCATCCTGCACCAGGCCGACCCGCCCGCCGAGTGGCGCCAGGCCTACGACGAGGCGGGCCGCCTGATCCGCGCCTACTTCTGGGAGCCGGGCATGTGCGGCATCGACTGGGAGGCGGTGCTCGACCAGTACCGTCCGCTGGTCGAACGGGTCGCGTCCCCCGACGAGTTCGCCGACCTGCTCCGCGAGGTCCTCGGCGAGCTGGGCACCTCGCACGCCTACGTCACCGCCGCGCGCCGCAACGAGGGCCCGCCGCACTACCAGCGCTGGCAGGGCCTCCTCGGCGCCAACTTCGTCCGCCGGGACGGCCGCTGGGTGGTCAAGCGCATCCTGTCCGGCGACTCCTCCGACTCCAAGGCCCGCTCGCCGCTCGCCGGCACGGGCATCCGCGAGGGCGCCGTCCTCACCCACGTCGAGGGGCGCCCGGTCGACCCGGTGACGGGCCCGTACCCGCTGCTGGCCGGCTCGGGCGGTACGACGGTGGAGCTGACGTTCACCCCGTCCGAGGACGAGACCGGGCACGCCCGCCGGGTCGCCGTCGTCCCGCTCGTCGACGAGCGGCCGCTGCGCTACCAGGACTGGGTGGCCAAACGCCGCGAGGTCGTCCGCGAGCTGAGCGGCGGCAAGTGCGGCTACCTGCACATCCCCGACATGGGCGGCTCCGGCTGGGCCCAGTTCAACCGCGATCTGCGCATGGAGGTGTCCCGGCCGGCACTGATCGTCGACGTGCGCGGCAACGCGGGCGGGCACATCAGCGAACTCGTCATCGAGAAGCTGACCCGGACGATCCTGGGCTGGGACCTCACCCGGGACGCGCAACCGGTGTCGTACACCTCGAACGCCCCGCGCGGGCCCGTGGTCGCCCTGGCCGACGAGGCGACGTCCTCCGACGGCGACATGATCACCGCCGCCTTCAAGCTGCTGAAGCTCGGTCCGGTCGTCGGCCAGCGCACCTGGGGCGGAGTGGTCGGCATGACCGGCCGGCACCGCCTCGGCGACGGCACGGTCATCACCGTCCCGATGAACGCCGCCTGGTTCGACGCCTACGGCTGGTCCGTGGAGAACCACGGCGTCGCCCCCGACCTGGAGATCCTGCGCACCCCCCTGGACTGGGCGGAGGGCCGTCACGCCCAGCTCGCCGACGCCGTCGAACTCGCCCTCGAACTCCTGGAGTCCAACCCGGCGGCGGTCCCCCCGACCTACAGCGACGTCCCGAACCGATCCCGCCCGAAACTGCCCCCACGGGCGACTTCCTGAGCCACCCGGAACCGACGCAGGGTGCCCTCCCGGAAGAAGGGCACCCCACGTCAACCGGCCGAGGCCGAGCGCAGCGGTCAGGCGTCGTAGTCCCGGTCGAACCGGTCCTCCATCTGCTGCTCCGTGTCCTCGATGTCACGGTGGTTCTGGCCGCCCCGCTCCGGCGGCTGCTGGCCCTGACGGCCCTGCTGCTGACCCTGGCGGCCCTGCTGACCGCGCTGGCCGGCCTTCTCGCGGCCCTGGTCCATCTTCTCCTTGGCCTGGCGCGACTTGTCCTGGAACTGGTCCTTCATACCCATGTGGGTTCACTCCCGTGATGAGTGGGGGTCCGGCCCCTCGGTGGGGCCTCGACCAGATTCACACGGACGAACACCCTCTGCATGTCGATCAGTTACGCTGTGTAGCGCGCGCTGCCTCGTCAGCCGCCCCACCTGCGCCGACGAGCCCGGAGCGCATGTCCTTCAGGCGGGGCGCGAACCGCTTCATCTCGCGCTGCCCGACCGTCCCGATGAGCGCCGGCAGATAGCCGCGCACGCCCTGCATGCCGCGCAGCCACCACTGCCCGTACACGTGCGCGGAGCGCCGCTCGATGCCGGCGACGAGCCGGTCCACGGCGGGACCCAGCGGGTAGGTCTTGTTGGACGGCCACGGCAGCCGCTGCCGCAGCTCCCGCATGACGTCGTTCTCGTCGGCGCCGCGCACCATGTCGGTGTCCGTCCAGGACAGGTACCCGACGCCGACGCGGACGCCCTGGTAGCCGACCTCGGCGCGCAGACTGTGCGCGTAGGCCTCCACGCCCGACTTGGACGCGCAGTACGCCGTCATCATCGGCGCGGGTGTGATGGCGGCGAGCGAGGCGATCTGGAGCAGATAGCCGCGGCTCTCCACGAGCACCGGCAGGAACGCCCGCGCGGTCACCGCCGAACCGATGAGGTTCACCTCGATCACCCGCCGCCACGCCTGCGGATCGGAGTCGGCGAACGGACCGCCCGTCGCCACACCGGCGTTGGCGACCACGATGTCGACCTTCCCGAACCGCGCCTTGACCTCCTCGGCGACCCGGCTCATCGTCTCGTGGTCGGTGACGTCGGCGTACCAGTGGGCGCTGTCGCCGTGCAGCCGCCCGGAGACCTCCTTCAGCGCCTCCTCCTCCAGCCCGACCAGCGCCACCGTCGCGCCGCGCGCGGACAGTTTGCGCGCCAGCAGCTCACCGACGCCGCGTGCCGCCCCCGTGACGACCGCGACCTGCCCTTCGAGGCTGACCCTGCTCATGCGCCCTCCTTGATCTGCTCGGGGGTGGAACCGTGCTCGGGGGCAGCCCCCGTGACATACGTGCCGACGAGTTCCCGGATGCGGGCGGTCACCGGCTCGGGTGCCTCGACCGGGGTCATGTGACCGACGCCGGACAGCTCGGTCAGGCCGACGCAGTGCGGCAGCGCCGCGACCAGCGCACGGGCGTGCACCGGAGGCGTGAGCCGGTCGGACGCGCCGTGCAGCACGGCGGTGGGCGCGCTCAACCGCCGTACGCCGTGGTCGAGATCGAGCCCGGCGAGGACGACCGACCACGCGTGGCGCGCGGCGCGCGGGCAGGCGTGCACGATCCGCGCGCACGCGTCCACCATGTGCGGCTCCGAACCGGCGCCCATCGTGGCGTACTTGAGGATGCTCCGCGCGACCGGCGTGACCGGCCCGAGGGGCGCGCGGGACCCGAGGACGCGCCCGGTGATCCAGGTGCGCACGCGCCCGGCGCGCAGCGGCACCACCCGCGACTGGGCGACCAGCCGCGAACTCCCCGTGCTGCACAGCAGGACGGCGGCGGCGTGCTCCCGCAAACCGGGGCGCTCCGCCGCGGCCATCACCGTCATGCCGCCCATGGAGTGGCCGACGACGAGCGCCTTCTCCCCGCGCGTCAGCGTCTGCGCCAGCACCGCTTCCAGATCGTCCGCCAGCGCCCGGGTGGTGCAGGCGGGGCTCGCGGGACTGCGCCCGTGCCCCCTCTGGTCGTAGGCGATCACCCGGTGGTCGGCCGCCAGGTCCCGTATCTGGGCGGCCCAGAACGCCGTCGAACAGGTCCAGCCGTGGGCCAGGACGACCGGTGGCGCGTCCGCGGGGCCGTGCACCTCCACGTGCAGCCGCGCGCCGTCGGCGGAGACGGCGGTGAGGGTGCGGGCCGGGGCGGGCGGGGCGTAGGGGCCGGAGGTGACGTGGGCGCTCCGGCTCATGCGGCGGCCCCGCTCGGCCGGCCGGCCGGGGCGGCGCCGGCACCGGACACCGGCGCGGGCTTGCGCAGGACCTCGTACTCCGCGAGGTCCACCCGCCGGGTGGCGCGCCGGAACTCGGTCGTCGTACCGGGCCAGATGGTGGTGTTGCGGCCGCTCGCGTCCAGGTACCAGCTGGTGCAGCCGCCGGTGTTCCACACGGTCCGCTCCATGCGCTGCTGCACCCGGTCGTTCCAGGCGTCGACCGCGGCCGGCCGGGCGTCGAGGGCGGTACGGCCGCCCAGGACGTCGAGCTGGCGCAGATAGTCGGCCATGTAGTTCAGCTGGGACTCGATCATGAGGATCATGGAGGAGTTCCCGAGGCCGGTGTTGGGCCCGATGATCGTCATCCAGTTCGGGAACCCGGCGGCCGACGCGCCGCGCAGTGCCCGCATGCCGTTCTTCCAGGACTCCGCGAGCGTGACGCCCGCCGCGCCGACCACGCGCTCGGCGATGGGCATGTCCGTGACGTGGAAGCCGGTGCCGAAGACGATCGCGTCGACCTCGGCCTCGGTGCCGTCGGCCGCCACGGCCGTGGACCCCCGGATCTCGCTCAGCCCGCCGGCGACGACGTCCACGTTCGGCTGGGCCAGCGCCGGATAGTACGTGCTGGACAGCAGGATCCGCTTGCAGCCGATGCGGTAGTCCGGGGTGAGTTTGGCGCGCAGGGCCGGGTCCTTGATCGCGCGGGCCATGTTCCGCCTGGCGAGCTGCTCGACCAGGCCGAGTTCGTCCGGGTGCTTGGTGAAGGCCTGCACCTGGAGCTCGCGGATGCCCCACAGCAGTGCGCGCCGGGCCTGGGCGGTGGCGGGCAGCCGGCGGTGCAGCCAGCGCTCGGCGCCGCTGATGGCGCGGTCGACGCGGGGCATCACCCAGGGCGGGGTGCGCTGGAAGAGGGTGAGCCGGCCGGCCTGCGGCTGGATGGCGGGGACGATCTGGATGGCGGAGGCGCCGGTGCCGACCATGGCGACCCGCTTGCCGCGCAGGTCGTAGTCGTGGTCCCAGCGGGCGGAGTGGAACACCTTGCCGGGGAAGGACTCCAGGCCGGGGATGTCGGGGATCTTCGGGTCGGACAGCGGCCCGGTGGCGGAGACGACCACGTCGGCGGTCAGCGTGCCGCGCGTGGTCTCGACGGTCCACCACAGGTTCTCGGTGTCCCAGGTCATCAGCTTGACCTCGGAGTCGAAGCGGATGTGCGGGCGCAGTCCGAAGAGGTCGGTGACGTGCTCCAGGTAGGCGCGGATGTGCCGCTGCCCGGAGAAGGTGCGCGGCCAGTCCGGGTTGGGGGCGAAGGAGAAGGAGTAGAGGTGCGAGGGCACGTCACAGGCGCACCCGGGGTAACTGTTGTCCCGCCAGGTGCCGCCGACGCTGTCCGCCCGCTCCAGGACGACGAAGTCGGTGATTCCCTCGCGGCGCAGCCGCACGGCGGCCCCCAGCCCGCCGAACCCGGACCCGATCACCGCCACCCGTACATGCTCGTGCTCGGCCATCCCGAAGCCTCCACGCGTCACCTAGGAACTCTGCCAGTGAACACTGGCGCAATGGGACTGTAGAGCAGCCGCCTACCGAGCGGTAGGGGGCGGGCGAAGGAAAGTTACCGTCGGTACGCCATAGGCTGCGGTCGTGGCAGAGGACGCGGAACACCCCCCGGTCAGGCGCGAGTACCGCATGGAGGAGCTGGCCCGACTCGCGGGCATCACCGTGCGCACCCTGCGCTTCTACCGCGAACGCAAGCTGATACCGCCACCCCGCCGCGAGGGCCGCATCGCCTGGTACGACGACCACCACCTGGCCCGGCTGCGCACCATCGCGGCCCTCCTGGAGCGCGGCCACACCCTCAACGGCATCGCGGAACTCGCCGACGCCCTCGACCAGGGCCGCGACGTCGCCGACCTGCTCGGCGTCGGCACCCCCACCGAGGAGGAGCCCGTCCGCCTCACCCCCGAGCAACTCGCCGCCCGCTTCGAGGGCGAGGTCACGGCCGAGAACCTGGCCGCCGCCCTGAAGCTGGGCTACCTCGGCACCGACGGCGACGAGATCGTCCACATCAGCCGGCGCCTGCTCGACGTCTCCTCCGCCCTGGTCCGCGAGGGCATCCCCCTCGCGGAGGTGCTGGCGGCCGGCGCCCGCGTCCGCGAACACGCCGACGCCCTGGCCGGACTCTTCACCGACCTGATCCTGCGCCACGGCCCCGAGGAGAACCTGCGCCGACTGCGCCCGCTGGCCCGCAGCGTCGTGGAGGCGGAACTCTCCCTGGCGCTGGACCGGCGGCTGAACAAGCGGGACTGACCGGGTGGGACCGGCCGGACACGGGGGCTAGAGGTCGTAGACGACCGTGACCGGCGCGTGGTCCGACCAGCGCTCGGCGTGCGTGGCCGCGCGCTCGACCAGGCCCTTGACCGCCTTGCCGGCCAGTCCCGGCGTGGCGACGTGGTAGTCGATGCGCCAACCCGAATCGTTGTCGAAAGCCCGCCCCCGGTACGACCACCAGGTGTACGGACCCTCCGCCTCCGGGTGCAGGGCGCGGACGACGTCGACGTACCCGCCGTCCTCGGCGGCGAACACCCGGCCGAGCCAGTCCCGTTCCTCGGGCAGGAAGCCGGAGTTCTTGGTGTTGCCGCGCCAGTTCCTGAGGTCGGCCTGCCGGTGGGCGATGTTCCAGTCGCCGCAGACGAGGACCTCGCGCCCGTCGGCGGCGGCCCGCTCGCGCAGTTCCTTCAGGTGGGCGAGGAACTCGCCCATGAAGCGGATCTTCTCGTCCTGCCGCTCGGTGCCGACCTCACCGGAGGGCAGGTAGAGGGAGGCGACGGTGACGCCGGGCAGGTCGGCCTCGACGTAACGGCCGCTGCCGTCGAACTCCGACGAGCCGAAGCCGACGCGGACGCGGTCGGGCTCGCGCCGGGTGTAGAGGGAGACGCCCGCGCGGCCCTTGGCGGCGGCCGGGGCGTGCACGACGTGCCAGCCGTCGGGCCGGCGGACCTCCTCGGGCAGCTGGTGCGGTTCGGCCCGCACCTCCTGAAGGCAGAGGACGTCCGCGTCCGTCCCGGCGAGCCATTCCACGAAGCCCTTCTTCGCGGCGGCCCGCAGCCCGTTCACGTTCACCGAGGTCACAGTCAGCACCCGGGCACGATACCGGCACACTGGTCCGGGTCCGCAAAATCCGGGGACCCCCGCCGACTGCATAGAAGTACGATACCCAGCATGATTATCCGCCGCGTTCGTTTCGATCACCCCGACGCCGTCAAACTCAACGACGAGGTCCAGGAGGAATACCACCAGCGCTACGGCGACGGGGGCGACGCCACGGTCCTGGACGCCGCCGACTTCGACCCGCCCCGGGGTGTGTACCTGATCGCGTACGACGAGCGCGACCGCCCCGTGGCCACCGGCGGCTGGCGCAGCCAGGACCGCAACGAGGAGGGCAACGAGGACGGCGACGCGGAACTCAAGCGGATGTTCGTCGTCGCGGAGATGCGCGGCCGGGGCCTGGCCCGCCGCATGCTCGCGGCCCTGGAGGAGGACGCCCGCGCGGCCGGCCGGGTCCGCATGGTCCTGGAGACGGGCACCAAGCAGCCGGAGGCCATCGCCCTGTACGCCTCCAGCGGCTACGAGCCGTGCGCGAAGTTCGGCTACTACCGGCACCACGAGGAGAGCCTCTGCTACGCCAAGCGGCTCTGACCGCGGGGGCGGTGAAGCCGCTGCCCCACGGTGTACGCCGACCGCTTCCCGGACGACTTCCGGGAGGTGGGCGGGGGCCATGATCAGTTCGCTGCCGTCCGACACGTCAAAGCCCCGGTCGGGAGATCCCGACCGGGGCTTTGAGCTGCGTGGACCTGAGGGGATTTGAACCCCTGGCCCCCTCGATGCGAACGAGGTGCGCTACCGGACTGCGCCACAGGCCCTTGCAACGAGTGAAACTTTAGCATCCCGATCGGCGTGCTTGGAAATCCGCTCCCTGACTGGTCAGAGCGCAGGTCTCCGGGGTGACCCGGGTCACTCGTTGGCCGCGCGCGGGCGGTCGCCGTCGTCGTACTGGTCGAACTGGTCGAACTGATCGAAGAGGGGCGTGCGTCCCCGTTCCCGTGCCCGGCGGGCGGCGGCCGCGGCGGAGGCCCCGCCGCGCGAGCGGGACCGGGGGTGCGGGCGTCCCTCGCCGCGCCCGCCCGCCGTCCCGTCCGCCTTCTCCCCGGGCTCCGGCTCCGGCTCGCGTGTCTCGCCCTCCTTGGCGTGGCCCGCCTCATGCTCCGGCACGACCGTGCTGGACCGCGCCGAGCTCCAGGTGTCGGGGGCCCCGAGATCCACGTCGGAGGTGGCCCGCGGGGCGACCGGCGCGGTGACGTACGTCGGCAGCGGCACCGGCACCGGGTCCCAGCTGTCCCCGTGGCCGGGCCGCCGCTGCCGCTCGCGCTGCTGGTCGACCCACTCGGCGTGGTCGGTCTGCTCGACGAGGGCGCGCCGGTCGGCGGCGAGCGCGGACAGGCCGGTGCCGGTCTCGGTGGCCTGCCCCTCCTGCGGTTCCTCGGCGCCCGGTGCCGCGTCGACGGGCGGGCGCCGGCGCGGCTGGCGCTCGCGCAGGCGCTGGGCCGCGGCTTCGGCGCGGCGGCGGTCCATCTGGTAGGCGAACCGGCGGCGCTCCTGCGTCCGCAGATGGGCGATGTACGCGCTGAGCAGCACGGCGGGCACGCCGGGAGCCCAGAGGAAGGCGAGGCCGCCGACGGCGGCGACGATCGCGCCGAGCGTGAAGGCGAGGAAGAGCATCACGGTGGTGCGCCGGCGGCGCGCGAGCACCTTGGAGCGCTGGGCGCGTGCCGCGGCCGACTGCGCCGACGGCGCGCTCCGTGCTGCCGGTTCACGCTGCTGGACCGGTGGGGTCCCGGACGCGGGCGCGGGCGCGGAGACGGGCCGGGAGGCCGGGACGGAGGCGTGGTCGCCCGCCGCTTCGGGGCCGTCGGGCGCCTCGGGCTCGGCCTCCGCGGCCACCTGACGGCGGGTCGGAGGCACGGCGAAGGCCCGGACGTCCACCGAGTCGGTGACGGCGTCCGGATCGACGGCGTCCGGCTCCCCCTCCTGGGCGGAGCGCGCCCGCAGGTCCCTGGCGTACCGGCGCTCCATACCCGCCCGTCCGGACAGCAGCCGGATGGCGGTGCTGAAGCGTTCCGTCGGACGGGCCTCGTTCAGCTCGTCCTGCCTACGGAGCCACATCGGCACCAAGTAGGCGGCCCAGGCCCCGACAATGACTGCGTAGATGAGGCCGCTGCTGCTCACGCTCACACCGTAGAGGGGTTTGCGCGAGGCCATCCGCCAATTGGGCCGGTGTGTCGCACGATCCGGCTCATATTTCCAGCATTTTTTGCGACCCTTGCGATCAGAGGACCACCGCAGCCGGGAATTCAGCGCCCCGAGACGGTCAACCGCCGATCATTTTCGAACACATATTCAATTCACTGGCTCTCGGTCCGCTGGCTCCCGCGAGAGCGTGCCCGCTTCCACCGCGCGAGCAAACCGTCGGGCACCTCTTCCGCGGTGAGCGCGAACACGAGATGGTCGCGCCAGGCGCCGTCGATGTGCAGATAACGGGGCCGGAGCCCCTCCTCGCGGAATCCGAGTTTCTCCACGACCCGCCGGCTCGGCCGGTTCTCGGGGCGAATGCAGACCTCGATGCGGTGCAGGCCGACGGTGCGGAAACAGTGGTCCACCACGAGCGCTACGGCCGTCGGCATCACCCCGCGCCCGGCCACCGCCTCGTCCACCCAGTAGCCGACGTGCCCCGAGCACATGGACCCCCAGGTGATCCCGGCGACCGTCAACTGCCCGACCAGCTGCCCCTGGTACTCGATGACGAACGGCAGCATCCGGCCCGCGTTCGCCTCGGAGCGCAGGTGCCGGACCATCTGGCGGTAGGTCGGCCGGTGCGCGATCGGCCCGCTCGGGGTGGGCGGCGGGATCGTCGCCTCCCACGGGCGCAGCCAGTCGCGGTTGCGCCGGTTCACCTCGCGCCAGGCCCGCTGGTCGCGCAGCTTTATCGGCCGGAGGACGACATCGCCGTCCGCCAGTACGACAGGCCAGGAAGGGCTGTTCAGCTCGCACCCCCCGTACCACCGGGTCTCGGGTGGTCACCGCCGCGGATCTGGTCGACGGCGTGGATCAGCAGGGGCTCCAGCACGGCGAGGCCGTCGCGCACCCCGCCGGTCGACCCGGGCAGGTTGACGATCAGCGTGCGCCCGGCCACCCCGGCCAGACCCCGGGACAGCGCGGCGGCCGGCACCTTCTCCCGCCCGTACGCGCGGACGGCCTCCGCGATGCCCGGCACCTCGTGGTCGATCACCGCGCGGGTCGCCTCGGGCGTGCGGTCGGTGGGCGACAGGCCGGTGCCGCCGGTGGTGACGACCACGTCGTACCCGGAGGCGACTCCCGCGCGCAGGGCCGCCTCCACGGGGTCGCCGTCGGGGACGACCCGCGGGCCGTCGACGTCGAACCCGAGGCTCTTGAGGCCCTCGGCGAGCAGCGGGCCGCCCCTGTCCGCGTAGACGCCCGCGGCGGCGCGGTTGGAGGCGGTGATCACCAGAGCGCGGTAGGTCATGCCCGGCTCCAGTCGCCCGACTTGCCGCCCGTCTTCTCCTCCACCCGTACGTCCGTGATGACCGCTCCCTTGTCGACCGCCTTGACCATGTCGATCACGGTGAGCGCGGCGACCGTCACGGCGGTGAGGGCCTCCATCTCGACGCCCGTGCGGTCCGTGGTCTTCACGGTGGCCCGGATCTCCACGGCGTCGTCCGCGACCGACAGGTCCAGTGTCACACCGGACACCGACAGCGGGTGGCACAGCGGGATCAGATCCGGGGTGCGCTTGGCCCCCATGATCCCGGCGATCCGCGCGGTGGCCAGGGCGTCCCCCTTGGGCACGCCCTCGCCGCGCAGCAGCTCGACCACGCGTGGTGCGACGAGGACCCGGCCGCTGGCACGGGCGGTGCGCGCGGTCACGTCCTTGCCGGACACGTCGACCATGCGGGCCGCGCCCGCCTCGTCGATGTGCGTCAGTCGGTCCTGCGCAGGGGCTCCGGGGGTCTCCCCCCGGGAAGGCTGGGTCATGGCTGTGGCGCTCCCGGTCCGGGCCCGGCGCGGTGCGGCGCGCGGGCCTGCTGTGCGCGACACGGTACCGCCAAGCCACGGGGCTCAGCCGAGCAGGACCACCTCGACCTCGCTGCCGGGCTCGACGGACTCCACGTCCTCCGGCACGACGATCAGCGCGTCCGCCCGCGCCAGCGCGGCGACCAGGTGGGACCCGGCACCGCCCACGGGGGTCACCTCGCCGTCGGCGTACGTGCCGCGCAGGAACTGCCGGCGCCCCTTCGGCGAGCGCAGCGCCGCGTCCGCCTTGAGAGCGGCCCGCGCGCGGGGCCGGTGCAGGTCCGTGAGGCCCATCAGCGCGCGGATGGCGGGCCGGACGAACAGCTCGAAGGAGACGTACGACGACACGGGGTTGCCGGGCAGCGCCAGCAGCGGGGTGTGGTCGGGGCCGATGGAGCCGAAGCCCTGGGGCTTGCCGGGCTGCATGGCGAGCCTGCGGAACTCGACGCCGCCGCCCGGCTCGTCCGCGTCCCCGGCGTACGACAGCGCCTCCTTGACGACGTCGTACGCCCCGACGCTCACCCCGCCCGTGGTCACCAGCAGGTCGGCGCGGATGAGCTGGTCCTCGATGGTGGAGCGGAGCGTCTCGGCGTCGTCGGCGACGGCGCCCACCCGGTAGGCGATGGCGCCCGCGTCCCGTGCGGCGGCGGTGAGGGCGAAGCTGTTGGAGTCGTAGATCTGCCCGCCGGCCAGTTGCTCGCCGGGCTGGACCAGTTCGCTGCCGGTGGACAGCACGACCACGCGCGGGCGGGGGCGCACGCGCACCGTGCCGCGGCCGATCGCGGCGAGCAGCCCGATCTGCGGCGGGCCGAGGATCGTCCCGGCCTCCAGGGCGAGGTCCCCGGCCTTCACGTCGCTGCCCCGGGCCCGCACGTGCGCGCGTGCCTCGGCGGGGCGGTACACGTGCACGTGTCCCTCGGCGCCCTCGGGGGCCAGGCTGCGCGCCCGCATGCCGCCGACCGGGCCCTCGCCGAGCCCGCCGTCGGTCCACTCGACGGGGACGACGGCCTCGGCGCCGGGCGGCAGGGGCGCGCCGGTCATGATGCGCGCGGCCTGTCCGGGGCCGACCCGCACCGGTTCGGCCGCGCCGGCCGCGACGTCCCCGACGACCTCGAGGACGGCCGGGAACTCCTCCCCGGCGCCCGCCACGTCCGCGACCCGCACCGCGTACCCGTCCATGGAGCTGTTGTCGAACGGCGGCAGGGACACCGGCACCGTGACGTCGTCGACCAGGACGCAGCCCTGGGCGTCGAGCAGTTGCAGCTCGATGGGTTCGAGGGGGCGGACGGTCGAGAGGATGTCCTCCAGATGCTCGTCCACCGACCACAGGTCGTCCGGGCCGGCGGGGCGGGTCGCGGCGCTGCTCAAGATTGCTGCATCTCCTCGGCTACGTAACTGCGAAGCCAGGTCCGGAAGTCCGGGCCCAGGTCTTCACGTTCGCACGCGAGTCTGACAATGGCACGCAGGTAGTCGCCACGGTCACCGGTGTCGTAGCGGCGGCCCTTGAAGACGACGCCGTGCACCGGGCCGCCGACCTTCTCGTCCTGCGCGAGCTGCTGGAGGGCGTCGGTGAGCTGGATCTCGCCGCCGCGGCCCGGCTCGGTCTTGCGCAGTATGTCGAAGACGTGCGGGTCGAGGACGTAGCGGCCGATGATCGCGTAGTTCGACGGCGCGTCCGCCGGGTCCGGCTTCTCGACCAGTCCCGTCACCTTGACGACGTCACCGTCGGCGGTGGCCTCCACGGCCGCGCAGCCGTAGAGGTGGATCTGCTCGGGCGCGACCTCCATCAGCGCGACCACGCTGCCGCCGTGCCGCTCCTGGACCTCGATCATGCGCGCGAGCAGCGGGTCCCGCGGGTCGATCAGGTCGTCACCGAGGAGGACGGCGAAGGGCTCGTGGCCGACGTGCGGGGCGGCGCACAGCACGGCGTGGCCGAGGCCCCGCGGGTCGCCCTGGCGCACGTAGTGCATGGTGGCCAGGTCGCTGGACTCCTGCACCTTCGCGAGCCGTTCGGCGTCGCCCTTCTTCTCCAGCGCCGATTCCAGCTCGTAGTTGCGGTCGAAGTGGTCCTCGAGAGGACGCTTGTTGCGCCCGGTGATCATCAGGACGTCGTCGAGCCCCGCCGACACGGCCTCCTCGACCACGTACTGGATCGCCGGCTTGTCTACGACCGGCAGCATCTCCTTGGGAGTGGCTTTGGTAGCCGGCAGGAACCGGGTGCCGAGGCCGGCTGCGGGAATGACAGCCTTGCTGATCCTGGGGTGGGACTGAGTCATGCCCGCAACCATATCCGGTGCCTTTGTGGGGAATCTGTGGCTCGGGTTGCTTGACCCTTGTATGACCTGCATGAGAAGGGCGCGAGGACGACCAGTGGAACACGACGGACGTACGGACCAGCCTGACAAGCGCGTGTTGCGGCGAGAGGTCCTCGCGGTGAGGAACAGGTTGACGGCGGATGACGTCCGGCTGGCGGGCCGCGCGCTCGCGGAGCGCGCCCTGGAGCTGCCCGAGCTGGCGCGCGGGCGCACGGTGGCGGCGTACGTGTCCGTGGGGGGCGAACCCGGCACGCTCGCTCTGCTGGACGCGCTGCGCGCGCGGGGCGTGCGCGTCCTGCTCCCCGCGCTGCTGCCCGACAACGACCTGGACTGGGGCGAGTACGCCGGCCCGGACTCCCTCGCGCGGGTGCAACACGGCGGGAAGATGGCGCTTTTCGAGCCCTCCGGCCCGCGTCTGGGCCCGGACGCCGTGACGGCCGCGGACGTGGTCCTGCTGCCCGGGCTCGCGGTGGACGCGCGCGGGATGCGCCTGGGGCGCGGCGGGGGGTCGTACGACCGGGTGCTGGCCCGGCTGGAGCGCGCGGGCGCGCACCCCCGGCTCGTGGTGCTGCTGTACGACACGGAGGTCGTCGCGCGCGTCCCGGCCGAGGCGCACGACAAGCCGGTGGACGCGGTGGTGACGCCGTCGGGAGTGCGCCGCTTCCCGCGCGGCTGACCCCGCTCCCGCGACGCGGGAACGGCCCTCCACGCGCGCGTGGAGGGCCGTTCCCGTGCTGGGCGCCGGTGGTCAGGGCCTGAGCACCAGGGTGTCGCTCGTGCTCTTGTCCACCGCCTTGCCCGAGAACGACCAGGGCAGCAGTTCGCCCTTGGCCCACTTGCTCGTCTGGTCCGTGTAGTGCGCGCTGAAGGCGTGCCCGGAGGCGCCGGTCAGGTTGATCCACTTGGACTTGTCGAGGTCGGCGAGGTTGACGACCATCCGCATGGACGGCACCCAGACCACGTTGTAGCCGCCGGCGGCGTTCCAGCCCGTGGCGTTCACCGTCGCCTCGCCGCCGCTGAGCTTCCAGGGGCCGCGGTTGAGGAGG
>NZ_JBEXKG010000027.1:0-69673 GCF_040609555.1 Streptomyces sp. NPDC004658 | reverse complement strand
GCCCGCCGGCATCCTGCCGCTGCCCGGCATCGGGCTGCTGCGCTGCGCCGGGGGCCGGGCCCGGCTCAGCGGCCGGTCCGGAGCCCTCCGCGTCACCGACGGCGCGGGCCGGACCCTGCTGCTGCCCGGGGCCGCCCCGGCCGGAGCCGGCACCCGGTGGACCGCCGACGGCACCCCGGCCTGGTCGGCGCTGCACACCCTGCCCGGCGGCACCGCCGTACTCGACGACCTCGACCCCCACCGGGTGCCCCCGGGCGGCATAGGGCCGGCGGCACTGCCCGCGGCCGAGCGGCCGTACTCCGACCCGGTCGCGTGGGCCGCCCGCTGGCGCGACGCGCACGCCCTGCTGGCCGTGACGCACCCCGCGCGGGCCGCCGAGACCCTGGCGCTGGTGCGTGCCGTCGTCCCGCTGGCGCCGTCGCCGGGCGGCGGACCGCCGCTGAGTGCCACCGTGCGGACCGCGCCCGGCGCCGTCCTGGCCCAGCTGCCGGCCGACCGGCGGGAGCTGGCCGAACTGCTGGTGCACGAGACGCACCACACCAAGCTGGCCGTCCTGGACGAACTGGTCCCGCTGTGGCGGCCCGGCGGCAGCCTGCACCGGGTGGGCTGGCGGCGGGACCCGCGCCCGGTGCCGGGCGTGCTCCAGGGCGCGTACGCGCACCTGGCGCTGCTGGACCTGTGGTGGCGGGCCCGCACCGGACCCGCCCGGCTGTGGCGGCGGCGCGCCGCCGAGCGGTTCGAGGCGTGCCGGGAGCAGGTCGCCGAGGCCTTGTCCGTGCTGGCCGAGTCCGATGAACTGACCCCCTGGGGAAGGGAGTTCGTCCGGCACATGGGCAGCCACCACGCGCGCCTCGCGGGGAGCGCCCGCGCGCCGGGCTGACGCTCTGTCCACGACCTCTTGCGTTACGTTATGCGTGCGGCTGCCCAGGAGACCGGCGGCCGCGGTGGAAGCAGGGAGCGGCGATGGCGGAACAGCGGCGGCCGGGCGCGAACGGTGCGGCGGCACCCGAACACGTGCTCGTGGTCTTCCCGGGGTACTACCGCTCGTGGGCGGCGTGGATCGCGCAGTGCCTGGAGCGGCACGGGCACCGGGCCACCCTCCAGCGCTGGGACCCGCCGCGCGAGGTCGCCCTGGAGGACTCGCTCGGCGACCTGCTGCTGGCCAGCGGAAAGGTGCTGCTGGTCCTCAACGACTGGTTCTTCGAACTGGGCCCCCGCCCGCCGGGCGAGTGGAACGACGCGCTGCGCGGCTTCGTCGCCGCCCACGCCGACCGGTTCGCGGCCGTCAACCTCACCAACCGGCCGCTGCTGCCCGCCACCGCCGTCCTGGAACCGGCCAGCCTGTGGGCGCTCAGCGAGGAGGCCGCCGAGGACCGCCTGCTGCGCCGCCTGGGCCTGGAACCGCTCGCCCGCCCCCGCACGCTCGCCGGCCGGATCCGCTACCCGGACGAGCGCTGCGAGATCTGGGGCGAGGTGCCGCGCCGCAACCCGCGCTTCACCGGCCGCGACGACCTGCTGGGCGAACTCCACCAGCGGCTCGCCGACGCCGAGCGCGGCGCCGCCGCCTGCACCCTCGTCGGCATGTCCGGCATCGGCAAGACCCAGCTGGCCGCCGAGTACGCGCACCGCTTCAGCACCGACTACGACCTGGTGTGGTGGGTCAACAGCGACGACCGCACCATCCAGCGCGACCGCCTCGGCGAACTCGCCGTCGAACTCGGCCTGCGCATCGGCAGCGAGCCCGGCGAACGCATCCGCGCGGTCCGCAACGCGCTCAGGCGCGGGGAGCCGTACGCGAACTGGCTGCTGGTCTTCGACGGCTGGGACGACATCGAGGGCGTGACCTCGCTGCTCCCGCAGGGCACCGGCCACGTGCTCATCACCTCCCGCAACCGGGGCTGGAGCGAGCACACCGACGTGCTGGAGATCCCCGCGTTCCTGCGCCCGGAGTCCACCGCCTACCTGATGCGCCGCGCCCCGCACATCACCGCCTGCGAGGCCGACGAGGTGGCCGCCGAGTTCGGGGACGTGCCGCTGCCGCTGGTGCAGGCCGCGTCCTGGCTCGGCGAGTCCGGCATGGAGGCCGCCGAGTACCTGCGGATGGTGCGCGAACGGCGGCTGTCCACCGTCGACGAGCCCGTCACCGGGGAGGGCTTCCCGCAGTCCTCGCTCACCTCCTGGGCCATACTGCTCAACCGGCTGCGCCGCTCCCAGCCGCAGGCCATCGAGGTGCTCGGCCTGTGCACCTCCTTCGCCCCCGGACGCATCCCGCTCGGCCTCATCCGCGCCTACCCGCGCGCCGAGCTGCCCGAGGAACTGCGCTGGATGTCCACCGACCTGCCCGCCTGGACCCGGGCCCTGGACACCCTCGTCAACTACTCCGTGCTCACCCGCGAGACCCGTGGCCCGCTGGCCGCCGAGATGGGTCCGCACCAGGAGTCGGTGCACATGCACCGGCTCGTCCACGACATCGTCTCCAAGCTGACCGGCGACGGCGGCCACGAACTGCACCGGCGCGCGGTGCGCACCCTGCTCGCCGAGGCCGACCCGGGCAACCCCGCCGACAGCCGCAACTGGCCGCGCTACGCCGAGCTGCTGCCCCACCTGGAACCCTCCGGCGCCCTGGAGAGCCGGCAGCCGCGCGTGCAGGAGCTGGTCCTGAACTGCCTGCGGTACTGCACCCGCAGCGGTGAGTACAGCGGCGGCCTGGAACTGGCGCAGCAGGTGCGCGAGCGCTGGTCGCGGTTCATGGACCCGATCGACCAGCCGATGCTCGACCTGGCCACCCAGGAGGGCAACATGCTCCGCAACAGCGGCCGGTTCCGCGAGCTGTACGAGCTGCACCGGGGCGTGCTGAAACAGCTCCAGGCCGCGCCCCGGCGCAACGAGATCGGCGAGCTGGTCAGCAAGAGCGCCATCGCCTCCGGCCTGCGCTCCCTGGGCCGCTACCAGGACGCGTACGACCTCCAGCGCGAGGTCCTGGAGGGCAACGAACGCCTCCTCGGCCCGGACGAGCCGCCCACCCTGGTCGCCCGGCACAACCTCGGCGTCACCCTGCGCATGCTGGGCCGGTACGCCGAGGCGCTCGACCTCGACCTGGAGACCCTGGCCCGGCGCGAGAGCGTGCTGCGCGCCCGGCACATCAACACCCTGCACTCGGGCAACGCGGTCACCCACAGCCTCCGCCTGCTCGGCCGCTACCGCGAGGCGCTGGCCCGCCAGGAACCCGTCGTACGGCTCCATGTGCAGGTGCTCGGCCCGCAGCACCCGCAGACCCTGGAAGCCCGTTCCCAGCTGGCCATGTGCCGGCGCCGGGAGGGCGGGCAGGCGCCGGACGTCGGCCCCGGGATGGCCAGCCTGCTGGACCAGCTGATCCAGCTGCACGGCCGCGGGCACTACCGCACGCTGGCGTTCCTCACCAACTACGGCAACTTCCTGCGGGAGCACGGCGATCTGAGCCAGGCCCGCGACCTCATCGACGAGGCGGAGGCCGGCTACCGGTCGCTGCTCGGCCCCGCGCATCCGGTGGCCACCGGCATGCTGTCCAACACCGGGCTGGTGATGCAGGCGGCCGGCGAGCGGGGCGAGGCCCTGTCCATGTTCGAGTCCGCCCTCGCCGGCCTCGGCGCCACGCTCGGCCCGGACCACCCCTGGGTCCTCGGCTGCGCCCTCAACGCGGCCGGCGCGCGCAACTTCAACGGCCGCATCGAGGACGCGGTGGAACTGAGCCGCGACACCCTGCGCCGGTCCCGGCACACCCTGGGCCACGAGCACCCGCTCACCCTGTCCTGCCAAGTGGCCCTCGCCGCGGATCTGCGGGCGGCGCACGAACAGGAGGAGGCGGGAAAGCTGGAGGACGACGCGCTCCTGTCCCTCACCCGCACCCTGGGCGCCCAGCACCCCCACACGCTCTCGGCCCGCCAACGGGTCCGCCCGTACTGGGACTTCGAGGCGTACCTGGGCTGAAGCGGACAGGCGAAAGGGCCCGGTGCCGAGCAGAACTCGGCGCCGGGCCCTTCCGAGAGGCTTACGCCTCGAACACCTCACGCACCAGCTGCTCCTGCTCCGCCTGGTGCCGCTTCGCGGAGCCGACCGCGGGGGACGAGGAGTGCGGACGCGAGATGCGCCGCAGGCGCTCGCCGTGCGGGACGTCCGCGCCGACCGCCAGGTCCAGGTGGTCGATCAGGTTGAGCGCGATGAACGGCCACGCACCCTGGTTCGCCGGCTCCTCCTGCGCCCACAGGTACTTCTCGGCGTTCGGGTACTTGTTGACCTCCGCCTGGAGCTCCTCACCCGGCAGCGGGTACAGCCGCTCGATGCGGATGATCGCGGTGTCGGTGACGCCCCGCTTCTGCCGCTCGGCCTCCAGGTCGTAGTAGACCTTGCCGGCGCAGAAGACGACCTTGCGCACCGCGGCCGGGTCGACCGTGCTGTCGCCGATGACCGGACGGAACTCGCCCGTGGTGAACTCCTCCGCCTTCGAGGCCGCGGCCTTCAGGCGCAGCATCGACTTCGGGGTGAAGACGACCAGCGGCTTGTGGTGCGGGTTGTGCACCTGCCACCGCAGGAGGTGGAAGTAGTTCGACGGCAGGGTCGGCATCGCGACCGTCATGTTGTTCTGCGCGCAGAGCTGGAGGAACCGCTCCGGGCGGGCGGACGAGTGGTCCGGGCCCTGGCCCTCGTAGCCGTGCGGCAGCAGCAGGACGACGCCGGAGGTCTGGCCCCACTTCTGCTCGGCCGAGGAGATGAACTCGTCGACGACCGTCTGCGCGCCGTTGGTGAAGTCACCGAACTGCGCCTCCCACATCACGAGCGACTCGGGGCGGGCCAGCGAGTAGCCGTACTCGAAGCCCATCGCCGCGTACTCGGAGAGCAGCGAGTTGTAGACGGTCAGCCGCGCCTGGTCCTCGGAGAGGTACTGCAGCGGGGTGTACTCCTCGCCGGTCTCCCGGTCGATCAGCACCGCGTGGCGCTGGCCGAACGTGCCACGCTGGGAGTCCTGGCCCGCGAGGCGGACCGGGGTGCCCTCCAGCAGCAGGGAGCCGATGGCCAGGGTCTCGCCCATGCCCCAGTCGATCGTGCCGTCCTCGACCATCGCCGCCCGGCGCTGCAGCTGCGGCTGGAGGCGCGGGTGGACGGTGATGTGGTCGGGGATGTTGACCTGGGACTCGGCGATCCGCTTGACGACCTCGGAGGACACCGCGGTCGGGACCGCGACCGGGAAGCCGTCCTGGGGCGCCTGGACGTCCCCGGCGGCCGGCTGGGAGGTGGCCTCGCGGACCTCGGTGAAGACCTTCTCCAGCTGGCCCTGGTAGTCCTGGAGCGCCTGCTCGGCCTCCTCCAGGGTGATGTCGCCGCGACCGATCAGGGACTCGGTGTAGAGCTTGCGCACCGAGCGCTTCTTGTCGATCAGGTCGTACATCAGCGGCTGGGTGAAGGCCGGGTTGTCCGACTCGTTGTGACCGCGGCGGCGGTAGCAGATGAGGTCGATGACCACGTCCTTGTTGAACGCCTGGCGGAACTCGAAGGCGAGCCGCGCCACGCGGACGACGGCCTCGGGGTCGTCGCCGTTGACGTGGAAGATCGGGGCCTCGATCATGCGCGCCACGTCCGTCGCGTACATCGACGAACGCGAGGACTCGGGCGCGGCCGTGAAGCCGACCTGGTTGTTGATGACGATGTGGACCGTGCCGCCGGTGCGGTAGCCGCGCAGCTGCGACATGTTCAGGGTCTCGGCCACCACGCCCTGGCCCGCGAAGGCCGCGTCGCCGTGGATCGCCACCGGCAGGACGGTGAAGTCCGTGCCGCCCTTGTTGATGATGTCCTGCTTGGCGCGGGCGACGCCCTCCAGGACCGGGTCGACCGCCTCCAGGTGGGAGGGGTTGGCGACCAGCGAGACCTTGATCTGCTCGCCGTCCAGGCCGGTGAAGGTGCCCTCGGCGCCCAGGTGGTACTTCACGTCGCCGGAGCCGTGCATCGACTTCGGGTCGAGGTTGCCCTCGAACTCGCGGAAGATCTGCGCGTACGACTTGCCGACGATGTTGGCGAGGACGTTGAGGCGGCCGCGGTGGGCCATGCCGATGACGACCTCGTCCAGGCGGGACTCGGCCGCGGAGTCGATCACCGCGTCGAGCAGCGGGATGACGGACTCGCCGCCCTCCAGCGAGAAGCGCTTCTGGCCGACGTACTTGGTCTGCAGGAAGGTCTCGAAGGCCTCCGCCGCGTTCAGCCGGCGCAGGATGCGCAGCTGCTCCTCGCGCTCCATCTTGGAGTGCGGGCGCTCCACGCGGTCCTGGATCCACTTGCGCTGCTTGGGGTCCTGGATGTGCATGAACTCGATGCCCGTGGTGCGGCAGTACGAGTCGCGCAGCACGCCGAGGATGTCGCGCAGCTTCATCATCGACTTGCCGGCGAAGCCGCCGACGGCGAACTCGCGCTCCAGGTCCCACAGGGTGAGGCCGTGCTCGACGATGTCCAGGTCGGGGTGCTTGCGCTGCTTGTACTCCAGCGGGTCGGTGTCGGCCATGACGTGGCCGCGGACCCGGTAGGAGTGGATCAGCTCGAAGACGCGGGCGGCCTTGGTGACGTCGTCGTCGTGGGACGCGTCGATGTCCTTGAGCCAGCGGACCGGCTCGTAGGGGATGCGCAGCGCCTCGAAGATGTCGTCGTAGAAGCCGTTCTCGCCGAGCAGCAGGTTGGCGACCTGGCGGAGGAACTCGCCGGAGGCGGCGCCCTGGATGACCCGGTGGTCGTAGGTCGACGTGAGCGTCATGACCTTGGAGACGCCGAGCTTGTTCAGGGTGTCCTGGCTGGTGCCCTGGAACTCCGCCGGGTAGTCCATGGAGCCGACGCCCATGATCACGGACTGTCCGGGCATGAGGCGCGGCACGGAGTGGACGGTGCCGAGGCCGCCGGGGTTGGTCAGGGAGACCGTGACGCCGGTGAAGTCGTCCATCGTCAGCTTGCCGTCACGGGCGCGGCGGACGATGTCCTCGTAGGCCTGCCAGAACTCGAAGAAGTTCAGCGTCTCGGCCTTCTTGATGGCGGCCACGACGAGCTGGCGGTCGCCGTTCGGCTTGACCAGGTCGATGGCCAGGCCGAGGTTGACGTGCGGCGGCTTGATCAGGGTCGGCTTGCCGTCCTTGACGCCGTACGACCAGTTCATCGACGGCATGGCCTTGATGGCCTGCACCATCGCGTACCCGATGATGTGCGTGAAGGAGATCTTCCCGCCGCGGGCGCGCTTGAGGTGGTTGTTGATGACGATCCGGTTGTCGAACAGCAGCTTCACCGGGACGGCGCGGACCGAGGTGGCGGTCGGCATCTCCAGCGAGGCGTCCATGTTCTTCGCCACGGCGGCGGCGGGGCCGCGCAGCGTGATCAGCTCGGGGCCCTCCGGGGCCTCGGCGGCCGGGGCGGCCTTCGCCTTGGGCTGAGCGGGCGCCTGTGCGGGCTGCGCCGGCTTGGCCGGGGCGGGGGCCTTCGCCGCGGGGGCCGGGGCCGGAGCCGGGGCCTGGGCGGGGGCCGGGGCGGGCTTCTGAGCCGCGGGGGCGGCCGGGGCGGCGGCCTGGGGGGCCGGGGCCGCGGCGCGGGCCTGCGGGGCCGTGGTGGGGGTCTCTGCGGCCCCCGTGGCCGCAGTACCCGCCGGAGCCGGGGTGGCAGGAGCACCCGGCTTGTAATCGGCGAAGAAGTCCCACCAGGCGCGGTCTACCGAATTCGGGTCCTGGAGGTACTGCTGATAGATCTCGTCGACGAGCCACTCGTTCGGACCGAACGCGGCAGCGGGGTTCTTCCCGGCTTGGTCGTCGGTGGAGATGCTCGAGTTACTGGGGGACTGTGGCGACACGGCGGCAACCGCCCTCTTCCGCTTCACAAGGTGATGGACAGCGGGAATAAAGGCTACGCCTCCCTGGCCGGGAAGGTCAGGTCGGGCAAGGTCATCGTCGCGTAAGTCACACCAAGAATCTTGTTTCAGGGCTTGAAATGGCGGGAAACAAGCGTGGTTCCGCAGCGGAGAGGGTGTGCGGGCGCGGGCCCTGCGCGTCTTCGTTCGACGGGTGGCGCGGGCCTGCCCTGATCACACGGGTCCGGCCGCGCGAACCGGCGGCGACCCGAGGTGGATCTTGTGGTTCCGCTCGGACTTTACGTCAACTTGGGACGGAAGTCAGGCCCGGGAGAGTGACGATGATCCGGCAGCCCCGCTCGGATTCGGCCACACCGATCCGGCCGCCGTGCAGATCCACCGCCCACCGGGCGATCGCCAGGCCCAGCCCCGTACCGCCGTCGCTTCCGGGACCGTGCGGCCGGGTCACCGCGCCGCGGTTGAACCGCTCGAACACCCGGTGCCACTCCGACCGGGGGATGCCGGGGCCCTCGTCCAGGACCTCCAGCTCCAGCGACTCCGGCTGCGGCCCGCGCCGCGCCCGTACGGTCACCCGGCCGTGCGGCGGGCTGTGCTTGACCGCGTTGTCGATCAGGTTGGCGACGACCTGGTGGATGCGCTCGGGATCCGCGTGCGCGGTCAGCTCCGGAGGGGAGACGTCGAGGTGCAGATGGACGTCCGTGCGGGTGTGGCTGCCGGAGCCGGTGGCCATGCCCGCGCGCGCGGAGGCGACCATGTTGGCCTCCTTCAGCACGCCGGACAGGTACGGCCACACCTCGAACCGGCGCAGCTTCAGCGGGACGACTCCGTTGTCGAGCCGGGACAGGTCCAGCAGGGTCTCCACCAGGCGGCCGAGCCGCTCGGTCTGCTTCAGGGCCGTCCGCATCGTCTCCGGGTCGGCCTCGGTGACCCCGTCGACGATGTTCTCCAGCACCGCGCGCAGCCCGGCGATCGGGGTGCGCAGCTCGTGCGAGACGTTCGCGACGAGCTCCTTGCGCTGGTTGTCCTGCGCCTCCAGCTCGTCGGCCATGACGTTGATCGTCCGGGCCAGGTCGCCGAGCTCGTCCCGGCGGCCCTCGCGCACCCGGCGGGTGTAGTCGCCCTCGGAGATGGAGCGGGCCACCGCGTTCATCTCGTCCAGCGGCATGGTGAGCGAGTGCGCCACGAACTGGGTGATGAGCAGGGTGGCGATCATGGAGAAGACCGTGATGAAGCGCAGCTCGGTCTTGGTGTGCACCGCCACGATCGACAGGCCCGTGGTGATCAGCACCGAGATGACGACCAGCGCACCCAGCTTGGTCTTGATCGAGAACGGGCGCACACCGCCCCAGGGGTCCTCGCCGAGGCTCCCGGGGCTCCTCCGTGCGGTCTGGCGCCCGCCGCCGTTCATGGGGTCGGCGTCTCCAGCGCGTAGCCCACACCGTGCACCGTGCGGATCCGCTCGGCGCCGATCTTCCGCCGCAGCGCCTTGATGTGGCTGTCGACCGTGCGGGTGCCGGAGGCGTCCGCCCAGTCCCACACCTCGGCCAGCAGCTGTTCCCGGGAGAGCACCGCGCGCGGGGTGTTCGCCAGGCACACCAGCAGGTCGAACTCGGTGGGCGTCAGGTGGACGTCCTCGGACTTCACCCGCACCCGGCGCTGGGCGTGGTCGATCTCCAGCTCGCCGAGCCGCAGGATGCCGGAGCGCGGGGTGGTGGCGGCCAGCGCGGCCCGCTCCACCCGGCGCAGCAGCACGTGCACGCGTGCGGCCAGCTCCCGCATCGAGAACGGCTTGGTCATGTAGTCGTCGGCGCCGACGCCGAGCCCGACCAGCATGTCCGTCTCGTCGTCCCGCGCGGTGAGCATCAGCACCGGCACCGGCCGCTGTGCCTGCACCCGCCGGCACACCTCGAGTCCGTCGAAGCCCGGCAGCATGATGTCGAGGATCAGCAGGTCGGGCTGCCAGGCCTCGGCCGTGTCGACCGCGGCCGGACCGTCGGCCGCCGTTTGCACGAGAAATCCCTCGGCGCGGAGCCGGGCCGCGATGGCGTCGACGATCGTGGGGTCGTCCTCGACGACCAGCACCCGGCGCTGTGCGCCCGGGGTGGTCGTCGCCGCGCCGCTCTGGGAGGTGTGTGTCTGCTCCATCGCCCGCCCCTGTTGTTGCTTTCCGGAATCAGTGGGGTGATCCCATGTCTGCGTTTGACGCTTGAATGATCGGCGTCAGGGCAGCACATTACGGTGACCGACCGCGCTGTCGCTATCCAGGTCGGACGGCGAGGTGGACGGCGTCCGGAACGCCCCGGGCAACCGGCACCTCTTCGGTACGCACCTGCTGGAACCCGGCATTCCGCAAGCTTCCTTCAAATTCCGGAGAGGGCTCGGCCGACCACACCGCGAGCACCCCGCCAGGCCTCAACACCCGTGCGCAGGCGGCGAGTCCGGCCGGTGAGTACAGGCTGTCGTTGTCCTCGGTGACGGTCCATCCGGGCCCGTTGTCGATGTCGAGGCACAGCGCGTCGAACGTGTCCGATGTCTCATTGACGTACCGGACGAGATCCGCTTCCACGATCGCGGTGCGCGGATCGGCCAGCGCGGCGGCGGACAGCTCCGCCAGCGGCCCGTCCCGGTGCCAGTCGATGACGGCGGGCTCCCGCTCCACCACGGTGATCCGCCCCCACCGCGGGTCGGCGGCCGCGTGTGCGAGCGAGAACCCCACGCCGAGCCCGCCGATCAGCACCCGCGGCGCGGGCCGGCCGTCCAGCGCGGCGAGCGCCGCGTCGACCAGCAGGCGCTCCGAGCGGCCGTCGGAGGTGTCCATCAGGAAGCAGCCGTTGGCGATGATCTGCAGCAGTACACCGTGTCTGCGCAGCACCACCTCGCCGTACGGGCCGTCGCGTCGGTCCAGGACCACGGGAGTGTCGTACACGGCAGTCATGACCCCATCCTGCTCGAACGGAGCACGGCGTTCACGGGAATTGCGCATGACGCCCACGGACGGGTGGTCCGCGCCGGGTCCCGACGCGGCCGGCGGGTGAGAGGTTGCCGTGAATCCGCCCCCGGGTGGCGTCGGTCATAGACAGCCGCACGCCGAACGCGAAGGGTGGGGCGCGACGGAAGGAGCGCCGCACCGTGGAACGGAGCACGACGGGCCCCCTGCCGGACGCGTACCCGCCCGCGCCGGGCGCGCCCCTCCCGGACGGCACGGCCGCCGTCCCGGCCCCGGGCCTGGCGGGCCTGCTGGACGGCATGCCCCGCCAGCGTGCCGCCACCCCGGAGGCGGCCCCCGCCGCGCACCCCGGCGCACCACCGCACCGGTCCCTGCCCCGCCCCTGGCATCTGCTGCCGACCCCGGCCGGCACCCCGTTCACCTTCGCCTACGCCGTCGTCCTGGCCGTCACCTCCCTGATCGCGGCCCACGCCGACCCCGGCCTGGTGCACACGCTCCACCAGGACTCCAGCACCGACGTGGCCCACCTGGTGCGCACGCCCGTGCTCGTGCTGCTGGCGAGCGCGCTGTGGATCGCGGGCGGGATCCTCTCGCCCTACACGGTCGCGTTCGTGCTGGTGCTCACCGCGCTGGAGCGGCGGACAGGCGGGGCGCGGGCCGCCTGCGTCTTCCTGGCCGGCCATGTCCTGGCCACCCTCGCCACCGAGGTCCCGGTGGGCCTCGCCGTCCTGCTGGGCCACCTGCCCGACACCTCGCTGCACCGCCTCGACTACGGCATCAGCTTCGGTGTGGCCACGAGCACCGGCGCCCTGACGGGCCTCCTGCGCCCCTGGCTGCGCTGGCCGTTGCTCGCCCTGGCGGCCGGCGGGCTGCTGAGCGACCTGCTGGCGTACGCGGACCCGCTGACGGACTGGGGTCACGTCATCGCCCTGACGATCGGTGTGGCGGCCTGGCCCCTCGTCCGACGCTGGGGCGGGCCGGCCTGAGGGGCGCGGGGGACGGCGCGCACCACCCCAACCCACCCGTACCCGCGCGCGTTTTCGCAGCTCATCCCCCTGCGCGCGGGTGATCGCTCAGAGCGAACACCACGCCGGGAACAATGGACCCCCGCAGAACATTGAGTCGGCATAGCTCAAGTTGACTGCCGAAGGGGAGATCATGGCTGCTGAGTCACCGGCGTTCACGCTGAACCTGCCCGTGCTGCCGCTCGACGACGAGGTCGTGCTGCCCGGCATGGTGGTCCCGCTGGACCTGAGCGACGCCGAGGTGCGGGCCGCGGTGGAGGCCGCCCAGGCCGCCGCCCGCTCCGAACCCGGAAAGCCCAAGGTGCTGCTGGTGCCGCGCATCGACGGCACGTACGCCAAGACCGGCGTCCTCGGCACGGTGGAACAGGTCGGCAGGCTCGCCGACGGTGACCCGGGGGCCCTGATCCGCGGGCGCAGCCGCGTCCGCATCGGCGCCGGCACCACCGGCCCGGGCGCCGCGCTCTGGGTCGAGGGCGCCCGCGTCGAGGAGACCGTTCCCGAGCCGCTGCCGGGCCAGGTCGCCGAACTGGTCAAGGAGTACAAGGCGCTCGCCACCACCTGGCTGAAGAAGCGCGGCGCCTGGCAGGTCGTGGACCGCGTCCAGGCCATCGACGACGTGTCCGCGCTGGCCGACAACTCCGGCTACTCGCCGTTCCTGACGACCGAACAGAAGGTCGAGCTGCTGGAGACCGCCGACCCGGTGGCCCGGCTCAAGCTCGCCACCCAGCAGCTGCGCGACCACCTCGCGGAGCAGGACGTCGCCGAGACCATCGCCAAGGACGTCCAGGAGGGCGTAGACAAGCAGCAGCGCGAGTTCCTGCTGCGCCGTCAGCTGGAGGCCGTCCGCAAGGAGCTGCGCGAGCTCAACGGCGAGAAGGAGGGCGAGGAGTCCGACGACTACCGCGCCCGCGTCGAGGCCGCCGACCTGCCGGAGAAGGTCCGCGAGGCCGCCCTCAAGGAGGTCGACAAGCTGGAGCGCGCCTCCGACCAGTCGCCCGAGGGCTCCTGGATCCGCACCTGGCTGGACACGGTCCTGGAGATGCCGTGGAACGAGCGGACCGAAGATGCGTACGACATCCAGGGCGCGAAGGCCGTGCTCGACGCCGAGCACGCGGGCCTGGACGACGTGAAGGAACGCATCACCGAGTACCTCGCCGTGCGCAAGCGGCGCGGCGAACGGGGCCTGGGCGTCATCGGCGGGCGGCGCGGCGGTGCCGTGCTCGCGCTCGTCGGCCCGCCCGGCGTCGGCAAGACCTCGCTGGGCGAATCCGTGGCGCACGCCATGGGCCGCAAGTTCGTCCGCGTCGCCCTCGGCGGCGTCCGCGACGAGGCCGAGATCCGCGGCCACCGCCGTACGTACGTCGGCGCGCTGCCCGGCCGGATCGTGCGCGCCATCAAGGAGGCCGGGTCCATGAACCCGGTGGTCCTGCTGGACGAGATCGACAAGGTGGGCTCCGACTTCCGGGGCGACCCGGCCGCCGCCCTCCTCGAAGTGCTCGACCCCGCGCAGAACCACACCTTCCGGGACCACTACCTGGAGGTCGAGCTGGACCTGTCCGACGTGGTCTTCCTCGCCACCGCCAACGTCCTGGAGGCCATCCCGGAGGCGCTCGCCGACCGCATGGAGATCGTCCGCCTGGACGGCTACACCGAGGACGAGAAGGTCGTCATCGCACGCGACCACCTGCTCCCGCGCCAGCTGGAGCGGGCCGGCCTGGACAAGGACGAGGTCACGCTGGACGAGAGCGCGCTGCGCAAGCTCGCCGGCGAGTACACGCGCGAGGCGGGCGTGCGGACCCTGGAGCGGTCCATCGCTCGGCTGCTGCGGAAGATCGCCGCCCAGCACGAACTGGGCGAGCGCGAGCTGCCGTTCACCGTCACCGACGGCGATCTGCGCGGGCTGATCGGCCGGCCGCACCACGTGCCCGAGTCCGCCCAGGACCCGGCCGAGCGCCGTACGGCCGTCCCCGGTGTGGCGACCGGCCTCGCGGTCACCGGCGCCGGCGGCGACGTGCTCTTCGTGGAGGCGTCCCTGGCCGACCCGGAGACGGGCGGCGCCGGGCTGACCCTGACCGGCCAGCTGGGCGACGTGATGAAGGAGTCGGCGCAGATCGCGCTGAGCTTCCTGCGCAGCCACGGCGCCGAGCTGGAGCTGCCGGTGGCCGACCTGAAGGACCGGGGTGTGCACATCCACTTCCCGGCGGGCGCGGTGCCGAAGGACGGCCCGAGCGCGGGCATCACGATGACGACGGCCCTCGCCTCGCTGCTCTCCGGCCGCCTGGTCCGCACGGACGTCGCCATGACCGGCGAGGTCTCGCTGACCGGCCGGGTGCTGCCCATCGGCGGCGTGAAGCAGAAGCTGCTCGCCGCCCAGCGCGCCGGGGTGACCACCGTCATCATCCCCAAGCGCAACGAGCCGGACCTGGACGACGTCCCGGCCGAGGTGCTGGACAAGCTCGACGTCCACACCGTGACCGACGTCCGGCAGGTCCTGGAACTGGCGCTCGCGCCCGCCACGAGCGACGCGGCGCCGGAGGTTCCGGCAGCGGCGTGACGGACGCTGCCGGATGAGGGAAGGCCCGGGTTCCGTGAGGGAGACCCGGGCCTTCGCCATGCCCCCGTACGGCTTTCCGGGCCCCCGCTCACCAACGGGTGTCAGAGCGCGGTCAGCGACTGCTCCGCCCACACCGTCTTGCCGATCCGGTCGTGCCGGGTGCCCCAGCGCTCGGCGAGCTGGGCGACCAGCAGCAGGCCCCGGCCGCCCTCGTCGAAGATCCGGGCCCGGCGCATGTGCGGGGTGGTGCCGCTGGCGTCGTAGACCTCGCTGATCAGGGTCCTGCCCTGGTGGATGAGCCGGAGCCGGATGGGCGGGCGGCCGTAGCGGATGGCGTTGGTGACCAGCTCGCTGACCATCAGTTCGGTGGTGAACGCGGCCTCGTCCAGGCCCCACGCGGACAGCTGGTCGGTGGCGTACCGGCGGGCCAGGGAGACGACGGTGGGTTCGTCGGACAGCTCCCAGGAGGCGACGCGGTCCTCGTGCAGGGCCCGGGTGCGGGCCACCAGCAGGGCGATGTCGTCGTCGGGGCGGTGGCTGAGCAGGTCGGCGAGGACCCGGTCGCACACCGACTCCAGCGATGTCGCGGGGTGGCCGAGCGCGATGAACATCCTGTCCAGCGCCTCGTCGATGTCGTGGTCGCGGGCCTCCAGCAGCCCGTCGGTGTAGAGCGCGAGCAGGCTGCCCTCGGGCAGCTCCGTCTCCATCGCCTCGAAGGGCAGCCCGCCCAGGCCGAGCGGTGGCCCGGCGGGCACGTCGAGGAAGCGGACCATGCCGTCCGGGGTCACCACGGCGGGCGGCGGATGCCCGGCGCGGGCCACGCAGCAGCGGCGCGACACCGGGTCGTAGACGGCGTACAGACAGGTGGTGCCGATGCCGCCTGCGGTCTCGGTGTCCGGGTCCGCGCTGCTCTCGTCGGCGGCCAGCCGCAGCACCAGGTCGTCCAGGTGGGTGAGCAGCTCGTCGGCGGGCAGGTCGACGTCGGCCAGGGTGCGCACCGCCGTGCGCAGCCGGCCCATGGTGGCGGACGCCCGGATGCCGTGGCCCACCACGTCGCCCACGACGAGCGCCACCCGGGCCCCGGACAGCGGGATCACGTCGAACCAGTCGCCGCCCACGCCGGCCCGGGACGCGGCCGGCAGATAGCGGGTGGCGATCTCCAGGGCCGCCTGGTCGGGGACGGAGTGCGGGAGCAGGCTGCGTTGCAGCGCCACGGTGGTGGTGCGGGCCCGGGACCAGCCGCGGGTCTGCTCGATGCCGGCGGCCGCCTTGGTGGTGAACTCCTCGGCGAGCCGCAGGTCCTCCGGCCCGAAGGGCCCCCGCCGCCCGTGCCGGCCGAACAGGGCCACGCCGAGCGTGCTGCCCCGGGCGAGCAGCGGCACCGCCAGCAGGCAGCGCGTCCCGGACGCGCGCAGCCAGGAGGCGCCCGGGTCCAGCGCCGCCCACTCGGCCACGGCCGGGTCCGCCATGTCGTACAGCAGCGGGCGGGCCGCCGTCAGACACCGGGCGGGCGGCGAGTCCGCCGGGCAGACGACCGCCTCGCCGACACCGGCACCCGCGCCGGCGCTGCCGGCGTCGCTGCCGCGGCCGGGTCCGCCGCCGTCCGGGACCGCGCGCAGGGCGGCGCGGCGCAGGACCACCTGCTCCGGCGGCCGGCCGGCGGCCTCGGCGGTGGTCCACGGGGAGTCCAGCAGGTCCACCGCCATGAGGTCGGCCAGCCGGGGGACCGTGACCTCGCCGAGTTCCTGGGCGGCGCGGGCCTGGTCCGCCCCCGTGCCGGCGGGCGCGCCCGCCTCACCCGAGGGGCGCCTGCCGGGCTCCTGGGCCTGCTCCGGCGCGGACAGGCACACGGCCCGTACCCGGCCGTCGGCGTCCTTCAGCGGGGTGAGGACGACGGCCCGGCCGAGGTCCGGACCGAGCCGGCCGGGCGCCTCCTGCGGCCGGCCGCACTCCAGCGCCCGCCGCATCGACCGGTCGGCCTCCTCGCTCGCGGCCCCCGGCACGATGTGGGTGAGGCGCAGCCCGCGCATCGCCGCCTCGGGCAGGGCGAGGGCGTGTTCCATCCGGCGGTTGGCGCGCACCAGGCGCAGGTCCGCGTCGAAGATGGCCAGCGGAAAGGGGGACTGGAGGAACGTCCACTCCTCCAGCGGCTCGCCGCGCGGCGGCTGCGTCCGGGCCGTCACCGCGCTCACCACGAGCCAGTCGGTGGCGCCGGTGGGCGAGGTCCGGCGGTGGGCGAGGACGCCCAGTTCGAGGCGCGTGCCGTTCTGGTGGCGCAGCGGGACGGTGCCGTTCCAGCGGGTCCGGCCGGCCAGTGCCCGCCGGACCGCCGCGCCGTCGGCGGCGAGCAGCGCGGTGGCGGGCCGGCCGACCACCGCCGGGGAGTCGTAGCCGAGCAGCCGCCGCGCGCCCTCGCTCCAGCCGGTGAGGATGCCCTGCTCATCGATGGTGGCCGTGGCCGTGTACGTCGACTGTCGCTCCATCGCCGCTCATCTCGCCCTTGCTCGGCAGGCTCTCCTGACCAGCATGATCCCGGGCGGGGCGGAGCACCAACGCAACGCGGAGCGCACGGTGGCCCCTGCCGTCCGGCAGGGGCCACGCGGCGCGGGAGGCCGTGAGCGGGGCCGCCGGGTGCCGGCGGCGGGCCGTCAGCCGAGGGCCAGGGCCTGCACCCGGTCCAGGGCGCCGTTGAACTTGTCGTGGTCGCCGACCGTCGGTCCGGAGGAGGTGTACTGCCACATCGTGTAGTACGACCACCCGGCCGGCAGCGTCCCCGGGTCGGAGGCGTAGCGGGCGATCCACAGCGGGTTGTTCACGGCGAAGCCGCCGTAGTTGCCGGTGCACTGGGTCCACCAGCTGGTGGCGGTGTAGATCACCGGGTAGCGGCTGGTGCGCGCCTTGTAGGTGTTGATGAAGTCGGCGATCCAGCTGACCATCTGGCTGGCGGTCTTGCCGTAGCAGGCGGCGCCGTACGGGTTCCACTCGATGTCGAGGGCGCCGGGCAGCGTCTTGCCGTCCCGGGACCAGCCGCCGCCGTGGTCGACGAAGTAGTTGGCCTGGGTGGCGCCGCTCGTGGTGTCCGGGGTGGCGAAGTGGTACGAGCCCCGGATCATGCCGACGTCGTAGGAGCCGTTGTACTGCTGGGCGAAGTACGGGTTCGTGTAGTACGTGCCTTCCGTCGCCTTCGTGTAGGCCCAGCGGACCCCGCTGTTCCACAGGGTCGACCAGGCGACGTTGCCCTGGTAGCCGGAGACGTCGACGCCCTCGGTCTGCGTGACGTCACCGGTGCTGGGCGTCCCGTCCTGGCCGTCGTGGGCGAGGACGCCCATGCCCATGTGGGCGGAGCCGCGGCTGGGCGTGCTCGCGGCCTGGGCGGAGGTGAGCGGAAGCGTGAGGGAGAGCGCCGCGAGCAGGGCCGTGAGCAGGACGGCGAGGGGGCGCGGGCGCAACGACAGGGGGGAGCGGGGGGAGCGGACGGAGCGGGTGGAGCCGGGTCTGAGCACGGGCATGGCGTGCCTCCGGGGAGTCAAGTGGGGGAGTGACCTGGGGGATTGCGACACCGACCGTCGGCCCACTGGCGTGGGCATGCCATAACTGACGTGGTAAGGAAGCTACGCACGTAGATGACGGCGTGGGAAGAGGGTCCGGACGACGCCGTTGGTCTACGCCTGCGAAATACTGACAGAGCTGCGGCAATGACGATTTTTGACAGAAACTTTCAGGACCGCGAAACCGAGCAGGGGTGCTGACGTGCACGAGGACGGAAGCGGCGGCGCGCACGGCGCCGCCGACGAGACGACGCCCAGTGGTGCAGACCAGGAATTCCTGGCGCTGGAGCGGGAGTTGACCGTGCTGCTCCGGCGTGCCCGCGCCAACCAGGGCGAGATGGCCCGGGAGGTCCACCCCGACCTGGAGTCCTCCGCGTACGGCCTGCTCATCCGGCTGGACGAACTGGGCGGCCAGCGGGCCACGGAACTCGCCGGCTACATCGGCGTGGGCAAGGCCACCATGTCCCGCCAGCTGCGGGCCCTGGAGAACCTGGGCCTGATCGCCCGTGAGCCCGACCCCGCCGACGGCCGTGCCTGGCTCGTCACCCTCACCGACGAGGGCCGCCGCCGCGTCGGCACGGTCCGCGAGGCCCGCCGCGCGCGCTACGTCCGCCAGCTCGCCCACTGGGACCGCCGCGAGGTCGCCGAACTGGCCCGGCTGCTGCACGAGCTGAACGGCGTCATGGCGAAATGACGCCGCACCGGCGGCGCGTCCCGGCAGAACGCAACGGCCCGCTCCCGCCGTACGCCCCGGCGTGGGTGTGCGGTCCGCTGGCGGCGCAGGGTCCGGCGCCGGTGTGGGTGTGCGGCCCGCTCCCGCCGTACGGCCCGGCCCCGGCGTGGGTGTGCGGCCCGCTGGAGGCGCAGGGTTCGGCGCCGGTGGTGGGTGTGCGGCCCGCTCCCGCCGTACGGCCCGGCGCCGGTGTAAGTGTGCGGTCCGCTCCCGCCGTACGGCCCGGCGCCGGTGTAAGTGTGCGGTCCGCTCCCGCCGTACGGCCCGGCCCCGGCGTGGGTGTGCGGTCCGGCGGCGGCGCAGGGTTCGGGCCCGGCCGCGTCGCGCCCCGTCCGCCCGTCACAGCTCCACGTACACCACCGTCGCGTCGTCGTGCGTCTTGCCGCGCCCCAGGAACGCCCGCTCCTCGCTGTCCGCCGTCTCCAGCTCCCGTACCCGCTCCACCAGCGACCGGGCGCCCTCCTTGGCGACCAGGTCCAGCAGGGCCGTCCAGTCCCCCTCGCGGAACGTCTCCGTCCAGCGGGCCGCGCCGTCCGTCAGCGCCGCTAGCGCCCGGACCTCCCGCCGGGGCAGGGTGCCGGTGACCGCCCGGGCGGCGACGGCGGGGTCGGCGGCGGCGGTGAAGAAGCCGCCCTCCTTGTTGCGCAGGGTGGCGTCGACCAGGGCGTCCGTGGCGAGCGCGGAGCGGGGGAGCCGGGCGAGCCGGTCGTCCAGCACCGGGGTCACCGTGCCGTCGGGCCCCCGCACCAGCAGCGCGGAATCGGACAGCACCAGGTACTCGACCGCGGCGGCGGACCAGCGCGTCAGGACGACGGTTGCCTGGGGGGTTCGCGGGTGAGAAAGCTCACAAGTGTCCGCATGGGCGTCGGCGGTCCGCCGGATCGCCCGCGCGAGAATCTCCGGGAGCGTCAGATCTAGGCGCGAAACGGTCAGTTCGGTCAGCGCACCGCCCAGTCGCGCGGTGAACCAGGGGACGGAATGCAGACAGCCCGTCCCGCCGCTGGGCGGAGTCACTCCGTCCAGCACGATCACGCAACCTCCCTGTCCGGAGGCGGGTAGTCCGACACCGGCGAAGTCCTCGTTGGGGCGGGACGCGTCGCCGGGTTCCGAAACGAGATCAGTGCGCATCCAGCCAGTCTGCACGAGCCCTTCACACGGTGTTCCGAAGGCCGGCACGTGCCGGTGAAATCCCACGACCCCGCAGGTCAGGCGCCTGGTTTGGGTAGGAATGATCCACTCCGGGAAGGCGTGGCGGCGAATATTGCCAAAGCCTGCCGCGCGCGTCCAACCGGCCCACCGTGCAAGAGCGTCGCACGCGCCAGAGGAACTTGCCCGCCAACTCCCCTCCGATGTTCACTCCTTCGGGTGGCGGGTCAGGTGATGCGCGACCACTGCCCACCGGCGCTGGGAGGGTCGGGAACCGTACGAACCGGGTGTACGCACCACTTGGCACCGAGCTGACGGGGCGCCACCCGGGCCCCTGGGTAGACGAGTTCAGGAATGCGAGCACCGGTGCAGAAGAAGCGGCCTCGGCGCACAGGCAGGCAGACGGCCCCCGAGGGGACCGTCCCCCAGACCCCCGTGGGCTCCGGTCGCCCCACCCATGTGCGCACCCGGCTGATCGTCGCCGTAGCCGTGGTGGCCGCCGCCGTCGCGGGAGCCGGCGCGCCCGCGCTGCTCACCGCATCGGAGGACGTCAGCGACTCCCAGGACCTGGTGACGCTCGCCGCCCGCACCCAGGACGCGCTCACCCTCGCCCACTCCCTCGCCGACGAACGCGACGAGGTGACCTCCTACGTCGCGGCCGGCCGCCCCAAGGACAAGGCGCCCTCCGAGGACCGCAGCGCCCGCGTGGACCGGCAGGTCGAGGAGCTGCGGGCCGACACCGACACCCCGGCGAGCCTGCGCACCGCCCTCGACGGCATCGACGCGCTCCGCCGCAGCGCCCTCACCGGCAAGACCGGCGCCCTGCAGACCCACCAGGCGTACTCGGCGACGATCACCGCGCTGCACCGGCTCGCCGAACAGCTGGCCGAGCAGACGCCCCCGCGGGCCGGCTCCGGCGCCCACGCCCTCGCCGAGCTGGACTCCGCCGTCCAGCAGTCCGCCGCCGCCCGCGGCCTGCTGCTGGCCGCGCTGAACATCCCGTCCAGCACCCAGACGGTGATCGACCCCACGACCGGCCTGCCCACCACGAGGGCCACCAGCACCGACGCCGACCGCAAGCAGCGCGACGCGCTCACCGCCGCCGCCCAGCAGGCCCGGCTGCGCGCCGACGCGGCCCTCGCCGACTTCCGCGAGACCGCGCCGAAGGCGGCCGTCGACTCGTACGACTCGACGGTCACCGGTCCCGAGGTCAACTCGGCCGACAAGTACCTCGCCTCGCTCACCGACCAGCCCACGCTCGCCGACAGCGAGCTGACCACCAGCACCAAGAAGCTGGACGCGGCCCTGTCCGCCCGCGTCGACCTCATGCGCGGCGCCGAGTCCGCGCTCTACGACCACCGCACCAAGGACCTCGCGAAGCTCCGGGACGACGACGTCACCGCCCTGGAGATCCGCGTCGCCGTCCTCGGCGCGCTGATGCTGGTCGCGGTCGGCATCGCCACGGCCATGGCCCGCACCCTGACCCGCCCGCTGTCGGTCCTGCGCCGCGGCTCGGCCCGGCTCGCCGAGTCCGAGGACCCGGCGGCCCAGGAGCCGATCGCCTTCACCGGCCGCAACGACGAGTTCGCCCAGGTGGTCCGCTCGGTCAACGCCCTGCACGCGCACGCCGTGGCGCTGCACGAGCGGGTCACCACCCTGGAGACCGACCGCAAGCACCTGGTGGGCCAGCGCCAGAAGATGGCCGACGCCCGCGAGGAACTGCGCGCCGAGCTCGCCGAGTCCACCGCCCAGCTGGAGCGGCTGCGCACCAGCATCGGCTCCACCTTCGTCAACCTGGCCCTGCGCACCCTGGGCCTGGTCGAGCGCCAGCTCGCGGTCATCGAGGGCCTGGAGGAGCGGGAACAGGACCCCGACCGCCTCGCCACCCTGTTCAAGCTGGACCACTTCGCCACGGTCATGCGTCGGCACAGCGAGAACCTCCTGGTGCTCGCCGGAACCGAGCACGTCCAGCAGCATCCGGGGCCGGTGCCGCTGGTCGACGTCGTCCGGGCGGCGGTCAGCGAGATCGAACGCTACGAGCGCGTCCGCATCGCGGCCCTCCCGCCGCACGCGCACGTCGCGGGCTTCGCCGCCGACGACCTCTCCCACCTGCTGGCCGAGCTGATGGAGAACGCCACCTCGTTCTCCCCGCCGGACCTGCCCGTCGAGGTCTCCGGCTGGCTCCTGGAGTCCGGCGAGGTCATGCTGTCGGTCCAGGACGAGGGCATCGGCATGACCGCCGACCGCCTCGACACCCTCAACGGCCGCCTCGGCGACTTCGACCCCGAGGCCCTCTACGACCAGGAGGGCGAGGACGGCCTCGGTCTCGGTCTGTACGTCGTCGCGCGCCTCGCCCACCGGCACGGCGTCCGCGTCCAGCTGCGCGAGCAGAAGCAGGGCGGCATCGCGGCGGTGGTGGTCCTGCCGGCCTCCCTGCTCGTCGAGGCCCCGCCCGCGGCGCTGCCGCCCCAGACCGCCGCCCCCGGCGCCACGGGCACCTTCACCCTCCCCGGTGCCGACGCCGAGGCCAACTCCAACGTCCTGCCCACCCGCGCCAAGCACCAGGACCCCCTGGTCACCCTGGCGGAACAAGCCGTACGGGACGCCTCCGCCGAGGCACCGAAGGAGGCACCGCGGGAGGAACCGGCGGAGGAGGCGCACGAGCAGGCGGCCCGGCCGGCCCAGGACACGGAGACCCGCCCGAAGGCCCCGGTGGAGACGTACGCCGAGACCACGATGGAGCTGCTGCTCCCGAACGTTCCGGCAGCCGCCGGCGGCGAGGACACCCCGCAGGGGTCACCCGCACCCGACGACGAGACCCGCACGGGCGGTGCGGCAGGGCACACGGACTCCGAAGACGAAGTCCAGGAGGAGCGGCTCACCAGCAAGGGGCTCCCCAAGCGCACACCGAAGATCACCGCCCCCACCACCCCGCCCCGCCAGCGCAGTACCAGCGTCGACGCCGAAGCCCTGCGCCGCAGGCTCGGCGGCTTCCGCACCGGCGCCCAGGCCGGCTACCGCGACGTAGAGGCGGAGATCGCCGAACAGACGGCCAACAACCGGCGGCCGGCCAGCGACGCACACGCCGAAGAAGCCACGGGGGGCACAGCCGAGGAGGCAAGCAGTTGACCGCGCCCACTACCTACGGACTGAGCAGTGAAGCCCGCAACCTGCACTGGCTGCTGACCAACCTGGTCGAGGAAGTACCCGGCATCCAGTCCGTCGCCGTGGTCTCCTCCGACGGACTGCTCCTGCTGTCGTCCGACCCGGGTCACACGGAGGAGGCCCGCCAGTCCCGCGACGCCAAGCGGACCGGCCCCCGGGGCTCCTCCGCCGACCTCGCCACCATCGTGTCCGGCATCGGCAGCCTCACCGTCGGCGCCGCCAAGCTGCTGGAGTTCGGCGGGGTCAAGCACACGATGGTCGCGATGGAGGAGGGCAGCCTGTTCGTGATGTCCATCAGCGACGGCTCGCTGCTCGGCGTGCACGGCTCGGCCGAGTGCGACATGAGCGTCGTCGCGTACCACATGGCGCTCTTCGTCGGCCGCGCCGGCCACGTCCTGACGCCCGAACTCCGCAGCGAACTGCGCAAGAACCTGGAAGCCGAGTCGGCGGGGAGCGACCGATGACCGGCACCCCGAAGAAACCAGGGAAGACGCAGCTCCCGGTCCGCGGGGGCGACCGCAAACCCGCCCGCGTCCGCCCCTATTCGCTCACCGGCGGCCGTACCCGCTTCGGCCACGTCCTCCTCGTGGAGACGTTCGTGGCCGCGCTGGAGGCTCCGGAGGAGCGCAAGGAACTGACGAACGGTTCGCTCACCACCCGGGTCATGCCGGAGATGCGGGCCATCGTCGAACTGTGCCGCCGTATGCGCACGGTGGCCGAGATCGCCGCGCTGCTGAAGATGCCGCTCGGCGTGGTCCGCGTGCTCCTGAGCGATCTCGCGGACCAGGGAAAGATCCGTGTGTACGGCACCGGAACCGGTCACGGCACCGGCCGCCCGGACCGCGCTCTGCTGGAAAGGGTGCTGAGTGGACTCCGCCGTCTCTGACGCCACCGCCTCCTTCGGGGGCACCCCCCTCGTCGCCGGGTTCGCCGAACCGGACGAGGACCTGAAGTCCTGGCAGACGGACCGGACGCGCGCCCCCATCGCGACGAAGATCGTGGTGGCGGGCGGCTTCGGCGTCGGCAAGACCACGCTCGTCACCTCCGTCTCGGAGATCACGCCCCTGCAGACCGAGGCGCTGATGACCGAGGCCAGCGAGGGCACCGACGACCTGTCCGCCACGCCGGGCAAGCTCACCACCACCGTGGCCATGGACTTCGGCCGCATCACGCTCGACGACGACCTGGTGCTCTACCTGTTCGGCACGCCGGGCCAGCAGCGGTTCTGGTTCATGTGGGACGACCTGGTGCGCGGCGCGATCGGCGCCGTCGTCATGGCCGACACCCGCCGGCTGAAGGACTGCTTCCCGGCGCTGGACTACTTCGAGAGCTGCGGACTGCCCTACGTCGTCGCGGTCAACCACTTCGACGGCAGCGAGCGGTTCGAGCCGGAGGACGTGCGGGAGGCGCTGACGATACCGGCGCACATTCCTGTCATGATCATGGACGCGCGGCGGCGGATCTCGGTGATCGAGACCCTCCTGGCCCTGGTGGCCCACGCGCTGGACGAAACCCCCGAGTAGTCCTCATCCCTCGTCCTCATCCCGTAGGAGGCACCACCCGCATGCGGAAGATACTCGTCGTCGGGGCCGGTCAGTCCGGCCTCCAGCTCGCCCTCGGCCTGCAGTCGCACGGCTACGAGGTCACCCTGATGTCGAACCGGACCGCGGACGAGATCCGCTCCGGCCGGGTCATGTCGACGCAGTGCATGTTCGACACGGCCCTCCAGCACGAGCGCGATCTCCAGCTGAACTTCTGGGAGTCCCAGGCCCCGAAGATCGAAGGACTCGGCGTCTCGGTCGCCGCGCCCGGCTCGCACGACCCGGGCCCCACCCAGCGGGCGATCGACTGGGTGGGCAGGCTCGACGGGTACGCGCAGTCGGTGGACCAGCGGGTGAAGATGGCCGGCTGGATGGAGACCTTCGCGCAGCGCGGCGGCCAGCTGGTCATCCACGGCGCCGCGGTCGGCGACCTGGACTACTTCTCCCGCACCTACGACCTCGTGCTGGTCGCGGCCGGCAAGGGCGAGCTGGTCTCGATGTTCGCCCGCGACCCGGAGCGCTCCCCGTACAGCGAGCCGCAGCGGGCGCTGGCGGTGGCCTACGTCCACGGGCTCGGCCCGCGCCCGGAGCACCCGGAGTTCGACGCGGTCCGCTGCAACCTGGTCCCCGGCGTCGGCGAACTGTTCGTCATGCCGACGCTCACCACGTCGGGCCGCGCCGACATCCTGTTCTGGGAGGGCATACCCGGCGGCCCGCTCGACGTCTTCCAGGGCGTCAAGGACCCGGCGGAGCACCTCTCCCTGACCCTGGAACTCATGGAGAGGTTCACGCCCTGGGAGTACGCGCGGGCCACGAAGGTCGAACTCACGGACGCGGGCGGCACCTTGTCCGGCCGCTACGCCCCGACCGTCCGCAACCCCATCGGCCGGCTGCCCTCGGGCGGGCTGGTGCTGGGCGTGGCCGACGTGGTCGTCGCCAACGACCCGATCACCGGCCAGGGGTCCAACTCGGCGTCCAAGTGCGCCGCCGCCTACCTCGCGTCGATCCTGGAGCACGGTGACAAGCCGTTCGACGAGGAGTGGATGCGGCAGACCTTCGACCGGTACTGGGCCACCGCCCAGCACGTCACCAAGTGGACGAACGCGATGCTGGCGCCGCCGCCGGAGCACGTGCTCAACCTCATCGGCGCGGCCGGGCAGTTGCAGCCGGTGGCGGATCGATTCGCCAACGCGTTCAACGACCCCGCGGACTTCGAGGACTTCTTCTACGACCCGGACAAGACGGCCGCGTACCTGGCCTCCGTCACGCAAGGCTGACAGCTTCAGAGCCGGCCCCGGCCTTCGTCAGCAGGTGCCGGTCGGCGTCGGCAGCCCTCGCACGCCCCACAGACGGCCCCGGAGCAGCTCTCCGGGGCCGCTGGCGTCACCGGCGCCGTTGTCAGCGCTCTGAACGAATCCAATCCCGGACCAATAATAAGTAGCCACCGGCAGATTTCGTTGAAGAGCACATAAAGGTGTTCCGAAGGTGCCGCCGGTCGTCCACTCTGCAATCAACGCAGATGGTTACCTCGCTCTCCGGGATCAATTGTTACAGCTTTTACGGTCACTTCTTCAACGGCCCCTACGGGTTGACCCGAAGCCCGCAGGGTGCTCGAATGGAATCAAGAACATCTGGGGCGCCTGGAAAAAAAGGCGGCGACCATTAGAGGGGCTCATTTCTTGGACCTCGCGCCGGCCTGTCCAGCCGTAGCCCTATTCTTCCGTAACCCCGTCGAATGCCGCTTCGCGTCGAAGCGGGCGGCAAGACGGTCGCGAAGGAGCTAGGAGGACCGTGATGACCCAGGCGCAGGTGCCCACCCTCGCGGGTGCTCCCGCGAGCGCGTGGGAGAGACTGGCCCGCTTGGTGAGCCAGCAGAACGGCAATGAGGTGACCGCTGACCAGGTGCGGGAGGAGTACGTCCACCGGCTCCAGACCGCGGAGAAATACCCTCGATTCGACGTGACTGTCGAGCGGCCGAAGCCGCATTTCAACGCTGACGGAAGCGCGCATCTGGGTCCGTACCAGGTCGACTTCGGTATCGGCAGCATTTCCCTCGAGGGCGATTTCAACCCGGGCCCTCCGTGGTCGGCGGACATAAGGGTCGATCTCAACGTGATCGGTGTCAACGTCTGGAACGACACCATCCACCTCTCCGACGACGGCGCGTACGTTTCGCTGCACCCGAACGTCGGAGTCGCCAAGGCTGATGTGACCATCGGGGTCTTCGGCAGCAACTACTGCCTGAGGACCTATGGCAGGGCCTGCTACTGGAGACTGTTCAGTTGGTCCTGCGCGGACTACGACGAGACCCTTTACTGCTTCGGATAATCCGAGGCGGTTCAGGACACCCGGGCCGACCCGCCGCCGAGTGGGCCGGCCCACGGAATGCGACCCCTTTTTTTGCGGATGACGTCGAACCGCAAATGCCTGCGAATCGCCCTTTGACCCGGAAGACGCTGGACCACCAGGGCGATGGCCTCCTGTGCTGTAGCCGCCGGGCCAACTGTCCGGCTTCGGAGGCCGCTTCCAGCAACTCCACCCGTACCCGCCCGTCGTCCCGTACTGCCTGCCTACCAGCCTGCTTCGACGACGGCTTCGCGCGCTGCATCCCTGTTCACGTCACCATCGTGCACGAGGGCGAGAGCGGCCTTCGTTCGGTCCGGGACGTACTTCAGAAGGTGATGAGGATCTTGCCGAGCAGGCCGCTGGCTTCGAAGCGCTCGTGGGCGGCGCGGATGTCGGTGTACGGGTAGCGGTCGGCGATCCGCAGGCGCAGTTCGTGGGCGTCGACGAGCTTGGCGAGATGCGCGAGGTCGGTGGCGTTCTCCTGGACATAGCTCTTGCGGGCGCCGGGCACGTCGGGCAGGGGGTGGTCGGCGATGGAGACGTAGCGTCCGTCGGGTACGAGGGCGGTGGACGCATCGATGCCGGCCGTGTCGAGAATCACCGGATAGCGGCCGTGGGGCAGGTCGTCTCTACGGTGCCAGACCTCCTGAGCACCGAGCTCCCGGGCGGCGTGTTCGTGTCCGGGGCGGGAGACCAGGGCATCAGCCTGAGCGCCGGTTTGACGGGCCAGTTGTACGGCCAGGCCGCCGACCGCCCCGGCCGCGCCGATGACCAGGATGCGCTCGCCGGCGGTCAACTCGGCGGTGCGCAGGGCCTGCAGGGCGGTCACCCCGGCCAGGGGCAGGGCCGCCGCGTCGGCCAACGGCACCGTGGCAGGGGCGGCGGTCACCAGACGGCCGGGCAGGGCCACGTGCTCGGCCCACGTACCGAGGCCGGTGGCGATCTGCGCCGACATGGCGATCACGGGCTTGCCCACTTCGTGGGCCGGGTCGGTGCTGGCGACGATACGGCCGGCCAGGTCCCAGCCGAGCGTGGCCGGCAGCGGCGGGCCAACCTGCCAGGCGCGGGTCTTCCAGTCCACCGGGTTGAGACTGCTGGCTGTGGTGCGGATGAGGACTTCGCCATCGGCGAGGACGGGTTCGGCGATCTCGCGGACGGTCAGGACCTCAGGGCCGCCGTGGCGGTCGATCTGGACGGCATGCATGGTCGGGAGAAGACCTTCCAGGGCGTGAGGAGTGGCGGTTCACACAGCGGTGGAGACCGCGGCCTTGCCGGTACGTGACGCGGCCTGGGCGCGGGGCAGGATCAGGTGGGTCAGGGCCAGGCCGGCCAGGCTCAGCACGGCCCCGGCCAGTCCGGTCCAGCGCAGCGCGCCCGCGGCCACGAGGAGCCCACCGAGGGCGGAGCCGACGGCGGCGCCGAGGTTGAACGCGCCGACGTTGACGGAGACCGCCAGGGTCGGGGCCGCCCCGGCGTGGTGCAGGATCAGGCCCTGCAACGGGGCGATGGTGGCGGTGGCGAGCAGTCCCAGGACGAGGACGGCGAGGACGGCGGTGGGCTGCCAGGCGGCGGCGAACGGCATGGCCGCCAGCACACCGGTCAGGCCGCCGAATACCCCGCGCACGGTCGCGGACATGGACTTGTCGGTCAGCTTGCCGGCAGCCAGGTTGCCCAGGAAACTGCCGGCGCCGTACGCAAGCAGCAGGGCGGAGACGGCGGCCGGGGAGAAGCCGGCGACGCGGGTGAGCAGCGGTGCGATGTAGGTGAACACGACGGCGACACCGGAGAAGCCGACCGCGGTAGTGGCGATGGCCAGCAGCACCGGCTTGCGGGTCACCACCCGCAACTCGTCACGGACGCGCGTAGTGGGCGCCTGCTGCCTGGGCAGCACCAGTGCCAGCAACGCGACGGCAGTCAGGGTGAGCGCGGTGAGCACCGCGAACGGGGCGCGCCATCCGGCGGCCTGCCCCAGCAGCGAGCCCAATGGCACCCCGAGCAGCGTGGCCACGGTGAACCCGGAGGCCACGGTGGCGATCGCCGAACCGGTCCTGTGCTCGGGCACCACGCTTGTGGCCGTCACCAGCGCCAGCGCCAGGAACGCGGCGTGGCTGAGCGAGGAGATCACCCGCCCGGCCAGCAGCACCCCGAACGTAGGGGCCAGCGCGCTGATCGCGCTCCCCGCGGCGAACAGCAGCATCAGACCGAGCGCCAGACCCTTGCGAGGCAGCCGCGCGGTCGCCATGGTCACCACGGGACCGCCGATCACCACCCCGAGCGCGTAGGCGGTCACCGCCTGGCCGGCGGTGCCCTGCGACACCTGAAGATCCGAACCGATCTCGGGCAGCATGCCCGCGACCAGGTATTCCGACGTGCCGACAACGAAGACGCTCGCGCACAAGGCGGCGAGCGAGAGGAAGCTCTTGCTCATGCCCCGGACGCTAGAGTCTCACATCGATGTGAGAGTCAAGCGGCGTCGCCGCCGCCCAGGCATCCGTGAGGAGGAGCACGTGCGGATCGGTGAGCTCTCCCGCAGGACCGGCGTACACGAACGACTGCTGCGTTACTACGAGGAGCAGCAATTGCTTCAGCCCGAGCGGCGCCCCAGCGGCTACCGCGAATACAACGAGGCGGACGTAGACACAGTGCGCCGCATCCGCAGCCTGCTCGCCGCCGGCCTGAGCACCGCCACCATCGCCACGATCCTGCCCTGCCTGCGCGACGAGGGCGAGCGCCTCGTGCCGACCTGCTCCGACCTTCTCGCCGACCTGTTCAAGGAACGCGAGCGGATCACCAAGGCCATCACCGACCTGGAAATCTCCCGGTCCGCGCTCGACGACGTCATCGCCGCCGCCCCCGCCGACGTCGCCGAACGCGCCCGGCGCAGCGCGCTGTCAACAGCCGGCCGGCGACAACTAGGCCCGCCCGTCCGTACCGGGTCGTACGGCGCCCAGGACGGGATAGCTGGCGATCGGTGACACCGTGACCTTCTCGCCCGGTCTGGGTGCCTGCACGACCTTCCCGTCGCCCACGTACATCGCCACGTGGGTCGCCTCCGGGAAGTACACCACCAGGTCGCCCGGCCGGAGCCGGTTCAGCGGGACCCTTCTGAGGCGGTCCCACTGCTCCTGGCTGGTGCGCGGGATCGGTGACCCCGCGTGGGACCAGGCCTGTGAGGTCAGGCCCGAGCAGTCGTACGCGTCGGGGCCCTGCGCGCCCCACTGGTAGGGCTTGCCGAGCTGGTCCATGGCGTAGCGGACGGCACGCTGGCCGGCCGGGGTGGCCGCCGCCCGGTCGGCGGGCAGGGCTCCGGCGGTGGTCAGGCGCTGCTGGGCCGCGGTGACCCCCTGCTGTTCGAGGCGGGCCACGGCCGCGAGCTGGGCCGGGGTGAGGCCCGCCAGCAGGCGTTCCACCTCGGCGAGCTTCGCCTGGACGTCGTCGCGCTGCCGCTTCAGCCGGCCGGCCAGGCCGAGCTGGGTGTCGAGGGCCTTGCGGGCGGCGCGGGCCAGTGCGTCCCTGCGTCGCTCCGCGGCGGTGAACCGGGCCACCGTGCGGGCCTGTTCGCGTGCCAGTTCGCCGAGGACATGGCCCTCGTCCAGCGCGTGCTGCGGGTCGGGCGCGAGGAGCACGCGCGCGTACGGGCCGAGGCCGCCGCTGTTCTGGTACTGCTGCCGGGCCAGGCGCCCGGCCGCGGTGCGGCTGCCTTGCAGGACGAGCCGGGCGCGGGCGAGTTCGCCGTCGAGGCGGGCCACCTCGGCGCGCTGCCGCTCCAGCCGCTCGGTCGTGGCGTTGTAGGTCTCGGTGGCCTGTTCGGTCTTCCGGTACAGCTGCTGAAGGTCGGTCAGCAGCTGGGCCACGGACCGCTGGGGGTCCGGCGTGGCCACGGCGGGTGCGGGCGCGAGGACCGCCTGGGCCGCCACCGCCGTCGTACAGGCCAGTCGCAGAAGCCTTCCTGACATGTCATCACCTCCGCTGCACGGGAAGCGGAATCTCCGCTTCCCAGCGCAACCCGATAATCAGACGTGTCGGTGCCGGCCGGGTACGAAGCCTGCGCGGTTCGGCGCAGTGGTTTCACCCGTTCGCGTCGTCCGGCTTGCCGGTCGGCGTGGCGTCCGGCTTCGACCAGGGCCAGCGGAGCTTCCCGCCCGACCTGTCGTCCGGGTCGTAGCGGTACTTCCACCCCTGGATCAGCCCCAGCCTCCTGCTGTGCCCCCGGGGCACGCGGCGGTAGACGAGCACCGTGGGCGGGCCGCCCCCGGGGTCCGGGACGGGGATGCGGTACGTCTTCGGGGGGTGCCCGGTGGGGCCGACCAGGACGGGCAGCACGCGCCCGTCCATGGGGCCGCCCTCGAAGGGGGTGTCCTGGCTCTTCACAGGTCCAGTCTCAGCCATCCGCCGACAGCGCGGTGACCAGCGCGGCCGTCTGCGGGTCCCGGCCCGCGGTGACCGTGAGGACGGCCACGAACTGCTCCACCAGCCAGTCGCGCAGCTCCTCCACCGGGGGCTGCTTGTCCTCGTCCAGCCAGATCAGCGAGGCCGCCTCCACGGCCGTGATCCACATCCGGACGGTCATGCGCAGCCGGGCCCCCGGGTCGGGGACGCCGAGGTGCTGGTAGATGTGCTCGGCGGCGGACCGGCGCACCCCGTCCACGATGGCGGTGGTGCGCGAGGTCTCCACCACGCTGCCGCCCTGGAGCAGCGCGCTGAAGCCGGTGCCGTGCCCGCCCACGAAGGCCAGATAGCGGTCCAGGGCGCGCGACAGCCGGGCCAGCAGGGGGCCCTCGCGGGGCTCGTCGAAGCACTGCCGGAGCTCCTCGGCGGCGGAGCGCAGCGCGGCCTCGTACAGCTGCTGCTTGCCGCCGGGGAAGTACCGGTACACCAGCGGGCGCGACACCCCGGCCGCCTCCGCCACGTCGTCCAGCGAGACGTCCTCGGGCGCGCGGTGCGCGAAGAGGCCCAGGGCGGCGTCGAGGAGCTGGCTTCGTCGCTCCTCGACGCTGAGCCGACGGTATGCGGGGGTGGCCGACGGGGTCATGCCTCGCAGCCTAATCGCCGCGCGGCCCCGGCCGGCTTCCCACCTGTTTCGGCTCCCCGCCCCTCCGGCCGGCGCGGGCCCTAGGCCAGGAGGCCGGAGGACCTCCACAAGCGTCGGCCGACACCCCGCAGCACCCCGATGTCGTCCAGGAAGTCCGTCAGCCGCTTCGCGCCCGTCTGCATGACCTCCCGCCGGTGCCCGCTGGCCTTCACCTGCGCCATCGCCTCCCGCTTGTCCAGGCCGACGTTGGTGTAGACCTCCGGGTTGACGAAGGCGACGGAGAAGACGCGGGCGAACTCGCCCGACGTGACCCGGGTGAACTCCTGGGACCACTTCGGGGCCGTCACCATCTGGCGCCGCAGCTCCTCGCGGGCGTACCGGACGTGCCGCGCCTCCTCCACCACGTGGATCCGCGTGACGCCCCGGATCAGCGGCTGCACCCGCTCGTCGGGGAACGTCAGCCGCTGCATCCAGTCCAGCACCTCCTCGCCGAGCAGCGTGGCGGTGAAGGAACCGGGGGTGGTGGAGATCGTCTTGAACAGGCGGCCCAGGTTCTGGTGGGCGCGGCTCACCGGGTACCAGGGCGTGCCGCCGTGCGAGATCAGCCGGGCGAACATCTTCGAGTGCCGGCACTCGTCCTCGATCTCGGTGAGCGCGTACCGCACGTGCGCGCTCGTCGCCGCCTTGTCGTAGATGTGCCGGACCAGCAGCTGCATGAGGATGATCTCGAACCAGATGCCGAGCGAGGCGAGCGCGGCGGCCTCGTGCTGGGAGAGCAGGATGCGCTGTTCCTCGCTCATGCGCTTCCACATCGGCGTGTCGTACAGCGACACCAGCTCCGGCGGCCAGAACCACTTGCCCTCCTCGAAGGGCGCGTCCCAGTCCAGTTCCGCGTCCGGGTCGAAGGAGTGCTTGGCGGAAGAGGCGAGCAGCCGTTCGGCCACCTGTTCCCGGTCCTTGAGCAGGCCGAGCGCGTCGCGCAGCCCGTCCAGCGCGTCCGCTTCCGTCAGGGTCGTCATGGCTCCCTCACCTCGTTACCCGGGGGTAGTCGTTCCTGCCTCTTATGAGACTGCCTGTCAGCAAGACCGTCAATCCCCTGCGCATGACTTGTTGACTCGGCGTCTACGTGTGAGCCTGCGGGGTATGCCGACCCATGAGCTCTACGCCAACGACCCGGGCGACTCCCCCTGGCGGGTTCCCGCCGCCGGAGCGGCCCGGTTCAGCTGGGAGTACGACGACGGCCGCGACCGCCTCCTCGCCCTCTACCAGAAGGGCAAGGACAAGCAGTGGGACGGGCGGACGCGGATCGACTGGGACCTGGAGGTCGACCCCTACGACGCCCTCGGCACACCCGACGAGGCGATGTCCCTGTACGGCACGCCGTACTGGGACAAGCTCTCCGAGAAGGACAAGGGCGAGCTGCGCCTGCACTACGCCTCCTGGCAGTTCAGCCAGTTCCTGCACGGCGAGCAGGGCGCCATGATCTGCGCGGCGCGGATCGTGGAGTCCGTGCCCGACCTGGACGCCAAGTTCTACTCCGCGACCCAGACCATGGACGAGGCCCGGCACGCCGAGATCTACGGCCGGTTCCTGCACGAGAAGATGGGCCTCGTCTACCCGATCAACGACAACCTCCAGTCGCTGCTCGGCGACACCCTGCGCGACAGCCGCTGGGACATGCCCTACCTCGGCATGCAGGTGCTGATCGAGGGCCTGGCGCTGGCCGCCTTCGGCATGATCCGGGACACCACGAACAAGCCGCTGCCGAAGCAGATCCTGACGTACGTCATGCAGGACGAGGCCCGGCACGTGGCCTTCGGCCGGATGGCGCTGCGCGACTACTACAAGCAGCTCACCGACGCCGAACTGCGCGAGCGCGAGGAGTTCGTCATCGAGGGCTGCCACCTGATGCGCGACCGGCTGCGCGGGGTGGAGGTGCTGGAGAACTTCGGCATCCCCAAGGCCGAGGCGGAGGCGCTCAGTGAGCGGTCCGAGTTCCTCCGGCTGTTCCGGAAGCTGCTGTTCAGCCGGATCGTCCCGTGCGTGAAGGACATCGGCCTGTGGGGCGAGCGGCTCCAGCGGGCCTATGTGGACATGGGCGTGCTGGAGCTGGGCGACTCCGACCTGGACCTGCTGATGGCCCAGGACGAGGAACTGGCCGAGCAGTTGGACGCCGAGCGCTTCGCCGCCGAGGAGAGGGAACGGGTGGCCGAGGTGGCAGGGGCGATCGAGTCGGGGGCGGCGGAGGACTGACCGGGCGCGGGACGCGGCGCCGGTTGTTCACCCGCGTGCAGTAGCGTGCTGGCGTGTCCATGCCTCCACCGCCGCAGAATCCCGGCCCCTACGGCCAGCAGCCCCCTCACGGTCAGCAGGCCCCGGGTCCGTACGGCTCCCCGTACCCCCAGCAGCCCTACCCGCCGCAGCAGCCGTACCCCCAGCAGCAGCCCTACCCGGCCCAGCAGCCGTACCCCGGCTGGGGCGTGCCGCCCATGGCCCCGCCGCCGAAGAAGCGGCGGATCGGGCTGGTCCTCGGCATCGTGGGCGGTGTCGTCGCGGCCGTCGTGGTGCTGCTCGTCGTGCTCGGGATGGTGGCCGAGAGCGGTTTCCCCGCGGCGGAGCACAAGCTGACCCTGCCCGGCAAGCTGCTCGACGGGACGTACCAGCTCGTCGACGACCTCTCCGGGTCCGAGGGCAAGAAGATCAGCGACGAGGCCGACGGAGCCTGGGACGCCAAGGACACCCACGGCGTGGTCGGCACCTACAGCCCCGGCGGTGACGAGGCCAAGGGCACCCTCGTGGTGTCCGGCATGTACGGCCGGTTCAAGAACACCGAAGAGGCCCGCACGAACATGATGAAGGGCGCCGGCGAGAGCGACGGCGCCACGATCGCCGTACCGGCGAAGGAGTTCGAGCTGGGCGGCGTCACCATCAGCTGCGAGGTGATGACCGAGGAACACCTCGGCACGAAGATCACCGTGCCGGTGTGCGCCTGGGCCGACGGCAACACGGGCGCCACGGTCGCCGAGGTGGCCACGGCGGCCATGGACCAGGACCCCTCGGACGTCGACCTGGAGGCGTTCGCGCGCAAGACCCTCACGATCCGTTCGGAGATGCGCAAGCCGATCGGCTGACCCTCACCGCCCCAGCACCGCCCGCATCACCTCCCGGGCGATCGGCGCCGCGTCCCCGCCGCCGCTGATCTCGCCCCGGTCCGCGGCGGCGTCCTCCACCACCACCGCGACCGCCACCTGCGGCTCCGGCGCGTCGTCGGCCTGCGCCCAGGAGACGAACCAGGCGTAGGGCACCCCGGCGTTGCCGACCCCGTGCTGGGCGGTGCCGGTCTTGCCGCCGACGAGCGCGCCGGGGATGGCCGCGTTGGTGCCGGTGCCCTCCTCCACCACGCCGGCCATCAGCTCCCGCATCCGGGCCGCGGTGGCCGGCCGGATGACCTGCCGCGCCGGCCGGGCCGCGCTGCCCAGGACCGTCTCGCCGCCGTGCCGGGTGGTCCGCTCCACCAGGTAGGGCGGACGCAGCCGGCCGCCGTCCGCGACCGCCGCCGCCACCATCGCCATCTGCAGCGGCGTGGCCCGCGTGTTGTACTGCCCGATCGAGGACAGCGCCAGCTGCGCCCTGTCCACGTGCGTGTCGAAGGTGCTGGGCGCCACGGCGACGGGGATGCGCACCCCGGTGTCGTTGAACCCGAACGCCTGGGCCGTGGCCGCCATGTCCCGCACCCCCACGTCGACGCCCAGCTTGGCGAAGACCGTGTTGCAGGACCACTCGAAGGCGTCCCGCACCGAGGCGTCCCGGCAGCCGTCGCCCTCGTTGGTCAGCCGGGTGGTGGTGCCGGGCAGCCGGTAGGGGTCGGGGGAGTCGGTGCGCCGGTCCAGGTCGGTCACCACGCCCGCGTCCAGGGCCGCCGCCGCGGTGACCACCTTGAACGTCGACCCCGGCGGATACGTCTGCCGGACCGCCCGGTTGAGCATCGGCTTCTCCGGGTCCTGGTTGAGCCGCGCCCACGCCGACGTCACCGCCTCGCTGTTGCCGGACAGCTCCGAGGGGTCGTACGACGGGCTGCTGACCAGCGCCAGGATGCGGCCCGTGGCCGGCTCCACCGCGGCCACCGCGCCCTTCCGCCCGGCGAGCCCCCGGTAGGCGGCCTCCTGCGCCTGCCGGTTCAGGGTCGTGACGACGTCGCCGCCGCGGTTCGGCGCCCGGGTCACGTCGTTCCACAGCGGCAGCGGCGCGAGCAGCGGATCGGTGCCGGAGAGCACCCCGTCCTCGGTGTGCTCCAGGTAGGTGGTGCCGTACTTCTGCGAGGAGAAGCCGGTGACCGGCGCGTACAACGGGCCGTCGCGGTAGGTGCGTTCGTAGCGCAGCTGCTCCCCGGTGTCCACCGACCCGGTGACCGGCTCGCCGTCCACCACGATGTTCCCGCGCGGCACCTGGTAACGAGCGATCGCGGCCCGGCGGTTGGCCGGATTGCCGTTGTACTCCTCGGACTGCACGACCTGCACCCGCGTCGCGTTGGCCAGCAGGGCCGCCAGCAGCAGGGCGCAGAACACGCAGGCGTGCCGGATGTACTTCCCCATCGGGCGCCCGCCGTCGGGAAGGCCGTACTCGGTCACGGTGCCTCCCGGCCGTCGTACTGACTGCGCGCCGAGTCGCTCACCCGGACAAGCAGCGCCACGATCGCCCAGTTGGTCACCACCGACGAGCCGCCCTGGGCGAGGAACGGCATCGCCATGCCGGTCAGCGGGATCAGCCCGGTGACCCCGCCCGCGATCACGAACACCTGCAACGCCACGATGGAGGCGAGCCCGACCGCGAGCAGCCGGCCGAACGGCTCGCGCAGTGCCAGGCCCGCCCGGTAGCCGCGCTCCACCAGCAGGGCGTACAGCAGCACGATCCCCGCGAGCCCCGCCAGGCCCAGTTCCTCACCGGCGGTCGCCAGGATGAAGTCCGACTTGGCGGCGAAGCCGATCAGGATGGAGTGGCCGAGCCCGAGCCCGGTGCCGAGGAAACCGCCGGCGGCGAAGGCGAACAGCGACTGGGAGAGCTGGTTGGGGCCCTGCCCGGCCTCGATGGTGGCGAACGGGTGCAGCCAGTCCTCGATCCGCCCGCCCACATGCGGTTCGAGCCGCCCGACGGCGAACGCGCCGAGCACGGCGAGCAGCAGCCCGACCGCGATCCAGCCGGTGCGCCCGGTCGCCACGTACAGCAGCACCACGAACAGCCCGAAGAACAGCAGCGAGGTCCCGAGGTCCCGCTCCAGCACGAGCACGCCCACGCTCACCAGCCAGATCGTCAGGATCGGCCCGAGCACCCGCCCGGTCGGGAACTGCAACCGCCACAGCCGGCGCCCGGTGTACGCGAGCGCGCTGCGGTTGGCGGCCAGGTAGGCGGCGAAGAACACCGCGAGCAGCACCTTCGCGAACTCGCCCGGCTGGATGGAGAACCCGGCGATCCGGATCCAGATCCGGGCCCCGTTGACCGGCGGGAACAGGATCGGCAGCGCCAGCAGCACGAGCGCGGTCACCACACAGACGTACGCGTACCGCTGGAGCACCCGGTGGTCACGCAGCACCAGCACCACGGCGATGAACAGGCCCACCCCGAGCGTGGACCACACCAGTTGCGTGGGGGCCGCCCGGTCGCCCGGCGTCTCCAGGTCCAGCCGGTAGATCAGGACCAGCCCGAGCCCGTTGAGCAGCACGCCGATGGGCAGCGGCAGCGGGTCGGCGTACGGCGCCCGGATGCGGACCGCGATGTGGGCGAACAGGGCGAGCACCCCGAGCCCGGCGCCGTACCCGACGGCACCGGGCGGCACGGTACCGGCCCGCGCCAGTCCCACCGCGCAGTAGCCGTACACGGACAGCAGGACGGCCAGCACGAGCAGGGACAGCTCGACACCCCGGCGCCGGGGGAGGCGCACGGGACGCGCGGGAGCGGGAGCCGCCGCCAGGGTGGTTCCGGCCTTCGTCATGCCCGGAACCTACCTAAACGGGGCGTCTTGTGCGGGGAGGGCGGGGCCGCGCCCCCTGGGGTCCCGGGATCTACTCGGCCACCGGCAGCGTCAGCGTCGCCACCGCGCCCCCGTCCACCGCGTTGGCGAAGGAGAGCCGCGCCCCCAGCACCTCCGCCTGCCCCACCGCGATGGTCAGCCCCAGCCCATGCCCGGTGGCCCCGCCCTCCGTGCGGAACCGCTGCGGCCCGTGCGCGACGAGGTACCCCGGAAAGCCGCCCCCGTGGTCCCGCACGGTCACCACGGGCCCGTCCACGGTCAGCACCACCGGCGGCGCCCCGTGCCTGTGCGCGTTGGCCACCAGGTTTCCCAGCACCCGCTCCAGCCGCCGCCGGTCGGTCTCCACGCGCGCGTCCCGGAGAATCCGCACCACCGTGTCCGTGCCGGACGCCCGCACCACCCGCTCCGCCAGCGCGCCCAGCTCCTCCGTGTCGACCTCCAGCCGCTCCCGCCCGGTGTCCAGCCGCGAGATCTCCAGCAGGTCCTCGGTGAGCGTGCGCAGCGCCGCCACCCGGTCCCGGACCAGCTCCGTCGGCCGCCCGGGAGGCAGCAGCTCCGCCGCCGCGTGCAGCCCGGTCAGCGGAGTGCGCAGTTCGTGCGCGACGTCCGCGGTGAACCGCTGCTCGCTCAGCAGCTTGCTCTGCAGGCTCGACGCCATCGAGTCCAGGGCCGCGGCCACCGCCGCCACCTCGTCCTGCGGACGGGTCGGGTCCTTCGTCCGGGGGTCGTTCACCCGGGCGTCCAGGTCGCCCGCGCTGATCCGCCGGGCCACCCGCGCGGTGGTGTGCAGCCGCCGGGTCACCCGGGTCACGGCGAACACGCCGACCAGCACGGTCGCCCCGATCGCCAGCCCCGACGACCACAGGATCGACTGGTCGAGACCGGCGATGGTGCGGGACTGCTGCGAGTAGTCGACCTCCACGGCCAGCGCCCGGTGCCCGGCCGCCGGTCCCGCCGCCCACATGGTCGGGCGCCCCCGGTACGAGGCGACCATCGTGCCGCGCTCCCCGGCCACCGCCAGCCTCCGCAGCGACGCGGGCAGCCCCGCCGGGTCCACGCCGGCGCCCGGCAGCAGCGTGTCCCCGGCCTCGTACGCCTCGGTGGCGTCCGCGAGCCGGGACAGCGCCAGGTCGCGCGCCTGGCCGACGGTCTGGTTCCGCACCGAGACGTGCACGAGCACACCGAGCAGCGCGGCCAGCGCGCAGCACATCACCGTGATGAACGCGGCGGCCTTGACGGCGAGGGTCCCGGCCCACTGGGGGAGCGCGAGCCTCATCACGGGCTCTGCGCGGGGGAGGGCGACGGGGACGGCGTCTTGCTGTGCCGGCCGTCGCCGACGTGCAGGTACTCGTCGCGGGAGAACACCATCGCGCGCTGGCCCGGGTCCCACAGCCAGGTGGTGCGGTACTCGTAGCCGGAGATGTCGGCCGGCGAGCGTTCGATCAGCGCCCGGCCGGCCAGCTCCACCCCGATGATCGCGTCGTTGTCGGCCAGCACCTGCACCAGCCTGTGCCGCTCGACGGTGTACACCCGTACCGCCGTCTGGTTGGTCGGGTACAGCCGGAAGCCGAGCGTCAGATCGGCCCGGCCGTCCCCGGTGAGGTCCCGGTAGTACGGCTTCAGCAGCGGGCAGCGCGCCCGGTCCCCGCCCGGCCGGCACTCCTTCATCCGGTCCACGGTCCCGTGGTAGGCGCCCTTCGACCCGTAGTCGTCGGGGTGCGCCTTCAGCTCCGCCTCCACGACGTCCACCGGGTCGACCTTCCGGATGTCGTCACCGGGGACCGTGACGCCCCGCACGGTCGCCCGGGTCGCCACGTCGTACGGGTACGCCGGGCTGGACGCCGGACGCAGATCGGGCCAGAGCTTGGCGGGGCTGACCGCGGTGGGGGTCGGCCCGGCGCCGCGCAGCTCGCCGGTGTCCCCGCAGGCCGCCGCGGTCGCCGAGAGCAGGGCGACGGCGGCCACGGCGAGGGCGGTGCGCGCGGGACGGCGGACTGGCATGGTCACATTCTGACGGAAGTGACCTTTGTGTTGCTTCGTGGGTCGGGCAGGGGGACGGGCACCCGGTCCGCGGGGCGGGCGGGGCGGCCAGGCCGGGCACCGGGAACACGGCCGGCGTGCCTACTCGGCCAGCTCCTCCAGCAGCCGCACGGTCGTCAGGCCCGCCCGCAGGTACTCCACGAACAGATCGTTGTGCAGCGCCCAGGCCGAGCGCCGGGCCCGGATCAGCTGGATCGCCTGGTCGGCCGAGTCGCCGCGCTGCACCAGGGCGTGCGCGATGACCAGCCCCGAGCGGTTGTACCCGTGGTAACAGCGCACGAGCACCCGGCGGCCGGCGTCCAGCGCCTCGTTCGCCGCGCGCGCCAGCCGGATCACCCCGGCGAGCTGCGTCCCGTCCAGGGGGCCGTCCGGGATCGGCCACACATGGTGCTCGACCCCTGGATCGGGGCCGTACCCCGGCAGCCGCAGCAAGGACTGCACCACGTCGAACTCGTCGTGGACGACGGCGAACTCCAGGCCTCCGGACCGGCCCCGGAACTCGTGCCCGCCCATCCACAGGCCAGGCACGATCTCGCTCCACGGGCTGTCCGGAGCCGGTACGTCGGGCTGCATTCCGCGGGTCCGCAACGGCGCCTCCCCAACTCCCGCCTCACCGGGCCGCCCTCCACGGTAACCGGTCTTGCCCCGGGAGCACCCCGCCTGTTCCCATGGTCGAGGGGTGATGGCGCATGAGCACACTGCGCGTGGTGCCGGCCTTCCGGCACGGCCGGGAACGGCTGTACGTCTGCCGCGAGGACGGCAGCAATATCGCCTGGTACGACCGTGAGACAGGCCGGGTGAACCTGCTCGGCGAGGACAGCAGGGACGATGTGCTCCACGCCCTGAAACCCTTCCTGACCGGCCCGGTGACCGTCGGCCCGCCCCCGGTGCCCACCCCCGCCGAACTCGCCCGGCTGACCCTGCACCCGGACGACGACCTGGCCCCCAACCGCCCCGGCGAGGCCCTGCTCGTCGCCCTCGACCGCGACCCCGGCCCCGCCCACCGGCTGCGCCCCGACCCGCGCCGGCGCGCCCTGACCGCCGAGCAGACCGTCGGCGAGGTACTGGACGGCCTGGAGGGGGCCGGCTGGCACACCCTGCACTCCCTCCCGCTGCCCGGCGGCGACCGCATCCACCACCTGGTGATCGGCCCCGGCGGCCTGTTCGCCGTCCACGCCCTGTACGCCCGCAGGATCCGCGTCCTGGTCGCCGACCCGATGGTCACCCTGGGCCGCCGCGAGACCGAGCCGCTGCTGCGCCGGCTGCGCGCCGACGCCGACCGGGCCTCCTACGCCCTGACCGCCGAGGTGCGCCCGCTGCTGGCCCTCGTCGGCCCGTCCGAGGTGACCGTGACGGCGCAGCCGCGCGGGGTGCGGATCATGACGGACACGGACCTCGCGGGCCTCGCCCGGCTCGGCGGGGTGCTCAAGCCGGCGGACGTGGAGGCGCTGCACGGGATGGCCCGGGACCGGAACACATGGGGGAGGCTGTAGCGGACGCCGCCCGCGAGGGCCGGGGTGCCGTCACGGCAGAGGGGCCGCCGACCGCCGGTCCAGCAGCGGCTCCATCAGGTCCCCGTGATCCCGCAGGCGCGGCGCCACGTCCTCCGCGAGGATCTCCAGCTGCCCGGGACTCCGGCAGTCGGCCACCTCTTCCCAGGTCACCGGCGCGGACACCAGGGGGGAGCGGCGGGCGCGCACGGTGTACGGGGTCGCCGTGGTCTTGCGCGCCGCGTTCTGGCTCCAGTCGACGAACACCTTCCCCGGCCTGAGGCTCTTGGTCATCCGGTGCACCACCAGCCGGGGCATCGCCCGCTCCGCCTCCACCGCCAGCGCCTTGGCATACTCGGACGTCTGTTCGGAAGAGCTCCCGCGCACCGCCGCCAGCAGGTGCAGCCCCTTCGACCCGGCGGTCTTCGGGTACGCCTCGATCCCGTCCGCCGCGAGCCGCTCCCGCAGCCACAGGGCGACCTCGCAGCAGTGCACGATCGTCGCGGGCGCGCCCGGATCGAGGTCGAACACCAGCCGGTCCGCCTCCTCGGGGGACTGCACCAGCCACTGGTGGGTGTGGAACTCGGTGACGAGGTTCGCCGCCCAGACCAGACTCGGCAGGTCCTGCACCACGACCATCCGGGCCGGACTGTCCGCCGACGACCGGGGGACCTCGGCCGTGGTGACCCACTCGGGCGTACCCGGCGGCACGTTCTTCGTGAAGAACAACTGCCCGTCGGGGCCGTCCGGATAGCGCAGGAACGACACCGCACGGTCGCGCAGATGCGGCAGCAGGGCCGCCGCGGCGGTCGCGTAGTAGTGCAGCAGCTCCCCTTTGGTGAAGCCGGTCTCCGGATACAGCACCTTCTCCAGGTTGCTGAGCGCGACCCGGCGCCCCTCCACCTCTGTGATAGGCGTCATACGATGACAATCCCAGACAAACCATGAAAATCAGCAAAGGGAAGGGTGCGGCACGTGCGATCGATATGGAACGGCGCCATCTCCTTCGGGCTCGTCAGCATCCCGATCAAGCTGGTCAACGCCACGGAGAGCCACGCCATCTCCTTCCGGCAGATCCACACCGAGGACAACGGCCGCATCCGCTACCGCAAGGTGTGCGAACTGGAGGACCGCGAGGTCAGCCAGGCCGAGATCGGCAAGGCGTACGAGGACGCCGACGGCTCGATCATCCCGATCACCGACGAGGACCTCTCCCACCTGCCCATCCCCACCGCCCGCACGATCGAGATCGTCGCCTTCGTCCCGGCCGAGCGGATCGACCCGCTCCAGATGGGTGCGGCCTACTACCTGGCCGCCGGCGGAGCCCCCGCCGCCAAGCCGTACACCCTCCTGCGCGAGGCCCTCAAACGCAGCAACAAGGTCGCGATCGCCAAGTACGCCCTGCGCGGCCGGGAACGCCTCGGCATGCTCCGCGTGGTCGGCGACGCCATCGTCATGCACGGCCTGCTCTGGCCGGACGAGGTCCGCTCCCCGGAGGGCGTCGCCCCCGACGCCTCCGTCACCATCCGCGACAAGGAACTCGACCTCGCGGACGCCCTGATGGACACCCTCGGCGAGGTCGACCTGGAGGACCTGCACGACGAGTACCGGGAGGCGCTGGAGGAGGTCATCGCCGCGAAGGCCTCCGGCGAGGCCCCGCCCGAGGCCCCCGAGCCCGCCGCCGGCGGCAAGGTACTGGACCTGATGGCCGCGCTGGAAAGCAGCGTCCGCGCGGCCCGCGAGTCCCGCGGCGCCCCGCCCCGCGCCGAGGAGGCCGAGGTCAGACCCCTGCGGCGGGGGCGGACCGAGCCGAAGGAGACGGACGGCAAGAAGTCGACGTCCGCGAAGAAGACGGCCGCCGCGAAGAAGACGGCACCCGCCCGCAAGACGACGGCCAGGACGGCGGAGGGCGCCAAGAAGACGGCGACCGCGAAGAGCGCGGCCACAGCGAAGAGCACGGCGAAGAAGACGACGACGAAGAAGACGACTTCACGGAAACGCTCCGCGTGACGCCCCGGAGGCCCGGAACACACCTGCTGTCGCGACCGACCCGGACCTGGCTTGGGAGGGCGTACTTCCCCCCAAGCCAGGTCCGGGCTCAGTTCTCCTCGAAGCCCGTGTCCTCGAACTTCAGCTGGGCGGTGTTCTCCCGGACGGTGCGCACCTGCTGTTCGGTGAACCCGTCGGGAGTGCTCGCCGTGATCTCGATGCGGACCTCGAGCGTGACGCCGTCGGCCGCTTCGAGGTGCGCCAGGACCTCCTGCTGGATGTTCGCGAAGTCGGCGGCCGGACGGTCGGGGTTGAGGGTCTTGACGCCCCAGAACCTGCGGGTGACCTTCCTCGCCGGCGGAGCCGGGGGCTGGGAGCCGGGGCCCGGCGCGGGCGTGACGGCACCGGGACGGGGCGACGGGCCGCCGCCTTCACCGCTGTTGCCACCGTCCGCGGGGGTGGCCTGCTCGACCGGCGGGGTGGCCACGGCCCGTTCGCGCTGGGCGACGGCTCGTTCCGGGTGGACGAGGAGCGTGTCGTCGGTGACGAGACCGGGTTCGGGCTTGTCACCGTGGATCCACAGGTTCCGGTACTCGCCGGTGGCCTCGTCGTAGCCGTCGGCGAGGGCGAAGGCGTCCTGCTGCCAGAGGAGGACGTCGGCGGCACCGAGTACGGCCTGCTCCAGCACCTGCCGGTTGGGCAGGCGCTTGAGGTAGGGGTACTGCGTGTACCAGGACCACAGGTCGCCGAACCGCACGTGCCCCTTGCCCCAGGCGCCGGCCAGGGCGCCCTCGAGCGCCATGCGCACCAGCGTGGCCCCGAGCACCGGAGTGATCCAGCCCTTGGCCTTGAGCGCCGCGGTGACGCGCTCGGCGAGGGAACCACCGTCCTTGGCGATGCGGGTGAAGGAGACGGTGGGCTTCTGCCCGGGCATCTCGGTCGGGACCAGCGCCGCCGTGAAGGCCGCGCGGACACGGTCGTCGACGGCCGCGTCCAACTGGCGTGCGCGGGTGACGGACTGCTTGCGCTGCTGGGCGCTCAGCTCCAGCTCCTCGGCCTCGTCCGCGATGGACTGCCAGGCCCGGTACTCCCGCACCACGCCGTCGAGCTCGGGGTAGGTGTCCCGGTCGGCGGCGACCATGACCAGCATGTTGCGCCGCTGCCGCTGCCCGGTACCCGCCTCCCGCAGAAGACGCGCCGCGAAGTCCGTGGCGGTGGACGCGTCCTTGCCCCAGGTGAACCTCGGGTGCAGCACGACGAGCTTGAGCACCTCGGAGTCCGGGATGTCCCCGGTGTCGAGGGGCGCGGCGTGCACGGCACCGAACGAAGCCCTGGACGCCTTCGCCATGGCCTTGAGGCGTTCGACGATCGTGGCGTGCACGTCGGCCTCGCCGTAGCCGGCCGCGCGGTCGGCGGCCACGCGGGAGACCGAGGCGGCCAGGTCGTACCAGGAGCGGTCGCCGTCCTCGTAGAAGTAGGTCGCGCGCTGGCCCAGCAGGGCGCGCGCGTCGCCGATGTGGTTGATGACGTCGCCGGGAACCGCGGTGCCCAGGCGGAGCTGCTGGATGTCCACGCCCTTGTGCGCGGAGCGCAGCGTCGGGACGGTCGCCATGAACACCGACCGGGCCACACGCCTGGTCAGGGCCCGCTGCCCGAACGACGGACGCTCGCGGTCGATCTGCACCGGGGTGGCGCCCTCGCCGTCGACGTCCTTGTCCACCACCGGCTTCCAGTTGTCGTCGAGATACTTCGTGATCTCGCTGAAGACCTGGGTGTCGTGGACGGGCACGGCGCCCGGGGTGATGAGCGGGGCGGTGTCGTTGGCGGCCCACAGCGCGTTGATGACCACGCTCATCAGACGCAGCACGCCACGGGTGCGCTGGAACTTCGGCAGCGTCGACCAGTCCTCGTAGAGCCGGTCGAACAGCTCGGGGTGGATCGGGTACGCCGCGCGGATACGCTGCTCGTACGCGCCGGTGCTCGTCTCGCGGGGGAAGAACCCGGTGTTCTCCTGGTAGTACTTCACGTACTGCTTGGCCACCGCCGCGATGTCCGCCAGGGCCACGGCGTCGGGCTCTTCGAACAGGCGCCGGCGCACGATCTCGAAGGACTCGATGTTGTTGGCCGGCCGCCAGTCGTCGGCGTTCCGGCCGATGGTGTGCTGGAGGGTCTCCAGAGCGACGTGCCCGTTGGGGCCGCCCACCTCCAGCGCCGAGCCGCCGCCCCCGTTGTCCAGGGAGTCGGAGGCGGGAATGGAGACCACCAGCATCACGCCGGGGATGGACTTGGCCATCTCGGTCAAGTGCTGGGCGAAGGTGTGCTGCGTCGCGAACGTTCCGCCGGGCAGGTCGTCGCGGCCCACGAGCTGGCGGGCGTAGGCCACCCACTCGTCGATCAGGATCAGCACGCTCTTGCCGCCCGCGACGACGTCCCGTACGACGGCGTCCAGCGCGTCGCCGGGATCGGTGCCGGTCGCGTCGGCCATCGCGACCCGGTCGAACGCCTCGCGCTCTCCGAGCTGCCAGGCCAGCTCCCCCCAGAGGGTGCGCACCTGCGTGCCGTCGTCCTTGAGGATCGGCTGGCTAGGGGAGAGCTTCGTCCCGACCAGGGTGACCCGCTTCACGTCCAGCGACTTCAGCGGATCGCCCTCGGCCGCGGGCAGGGACGCGTGGACGACGTCCTGGACGGCCTGGGGCAGCGCGCTCGTGGTCAGACCGGCGGAGAACAGGTGGTACAGGGCCAGCATCGAGTGCGTCTTGCCGCCACCGAACTGGGTCTGGAGGTTCACCACCGGGCTCGCCCCGGCGTCCCCGGACAGGCGCTTGAGCGCACGCGTCAGCAGGTCGGACAGACCGCTGGTGAGATAGGTCCGGGAGAAGAACTCCGCCGGGTTCAGGTACTCCGGCGCCGCGGTGTGGCCGTGGGCCACCGCGTAGAGGTCGGCGGCGAACTCCGCGGCGGAGAACTGCCCGCGGATCACGTCGTCGTGCGGCTTGACGACCTCACGCCACGGCTTGATCGCGGTGCCGGCCTGCATACCGGCCACCTTGACCGCTTGCGCCTCACGCGTCAGCCGGTTGCGGGTCTGCTTCTCGAAGACCTCCCGCTGGTGCTCCATGCGCATCTTCGCGACCGCGTCGGCCTCGTCCCCGGCACCGATCACCGTCAGCAGACGCTCGATCGTGTCCAGCGCGCGGTAGGTGTCGTCCGAGGAGAACTTCTGCCCGTGATGCGCGGCGTTCGCCGTCTCCCGCAGCTCGGACGCCAGCGCGGACTGCGGGCGCGAGAGGTCCTTGTCGAAGACCTTCCACCTCTCGGTGACCATGCGCAGCAGGAACCGCACGTCGTCCCGCGAGTACGTCTTGGCCGTACCGAACTTCGCCTCGTCCTCCGCGGCGATCAGCGCGACCCAGTCCTTGCCGGCCGGAGCCTGGGCCGACATCCGCATGTCGACCCACGGGCGCATCCCCTCGAGCAGCTGGTCCAGTCCGCGCAGGACCTTCTCGTTGTTGGTCAGCGCCATCAGATCTCCTCCCCGAAGAGCGTGTCGGCCACAGCGGCCGGGCGAACCGAGGCCGACGTCGCGGAGACATCGGCCCACGCCCCTCCGAGACCGTTGAACAGGCCCGCCGTCGAGGGGTCCTGAGATTCCATCAGCTCGTACAGGCGGGTGGCCAGGCGGTTGACCTCGTCCAGGTCCACCTTTCCCTGCACCCCGGCCATGAGCCGGGCGGCCTCCTCACGCCCCTCGGTCGCGTACGCACGTGCCAGATGGCAGGTGACCTCCCACAGCGACAGCCGGTCGTCGTGGGCCGGGTCCCACCGGGGATCCAGGTCCAGCGGCTTGATGAGCGCCACCTTCCCGCCGCCGGAGGTGAGGACGCTGCTGCGGGTGATGCCCTCCACCGACAGGCCCAGCGGCACGGCGATGGACTCCGCGTCACCGTAGGGGCGCGTGCTCCAGGCGTAGGAGCGGAACCAGTCCAGACAGAACCGGGTGTCGGCGTCCAGCTCGGCGTCGTGCTCGTTCTGCAGGGCGTCGAAGGTCTGGTTGATGAGGGTCAGCGCCGTCTTGACGGTCATGGTGGAGCCGTCGTCCTCCAGCACCCGGGAGTACTTGGAGAACACCGCCATCCCCGGGCCCAGGATCGTCTGGCGCAGATCCGCGGGGGCGATGGCACCCTCACGGATCCGCGGCAGGGCGTCCTCCAGCTCCGCGTGCAGCGTGGCCAGGAAGCCGGTGCGGTCGGTCGAGGGAGCCGTACCGGCCCGCGGACGCAGCGCCAGCACGATGGAGGAGGCGAGGGCGTTGGTGCCGGAGGCGATCATGCGCGCCGCCCGCTCCGACCGGACCGGCCAGGTCGCGGTGATGGTCCAGCCGGCCCGGATCATGCCCTCCAGGAACGTGGACCAGCCGGTGCTGGTGATCCCTTCCTTCTCCAGCTCCGCCTGCTTGAACGCGTAGAAGACGGTGATCGGGTAGTCCCACGACGCCGCCTCCCGGGCGTGCCGGAAGACGTACTCGAAGCCCTCCTCGAAGAACGCGGCGGCCTTTTCCTTCGTGCCGTGCCGGTAGGGGTTGGCGACGAGCTCCTCCGCTTTGGGGACGAGCATGGTGCCGAACAGATCCGGATGGATCTCCCGGAGCGACCTGCGCAGCCAGACGTAGAAGAAGTCGGACAGGTCCGAGTACCCGATGTTGTCGTAGTACGGCGGATCGGTGCAGACGAGCAGGCCCGTGTAGTCGCGGCTGGCCGCGTCCGCCTGGACGACACGGCCGGCCGGCTGGTCGGCCGGCAGGGCCTCGATCCCGTCGGCGACCCATTCGACATGGGTCCCGAAGTTCCCCACGGAGTTGGAGAAGACGTTGACCTCGGTGTAGTCCCAGGTCATCGCGATGGCATGACGCGGGAAGGTGTTGCGCACGCCCTCGATCTGCGGAATCCAGCTGCAGATGGAGGACGACCAGTCCGCGAGCTTGGAGATGGCCATGGAGAGGTACGTCGCGACCGCGTCGGCGTAGGCCTCGGCCCCGGTCCCTCCCTCCGAGAGGCGTTCCCCGCGGGGCAGACCCGCGGCGACGGCGTCGTCGAGCACCTTCGTCCGGGCCTCGCCGACCAGGTCGCTGAATTCCATGAGCGCGGTGAGCTGCCTGTTCGTGAACAGGTCGGAGAACTCCGTCAGCCCGTACTGCGGGGGAGAGAACCACCGCGGGTTGTTCGCCACGGTTCCCGTCGGGGCGCCGGACGGCGGCGCGACGTCCGCCGCTTCGATCTGGCGCGCGCTCGGTGCGACGTAGACGCGCTGCCGCTTGCCTTCCGCGACGACCGCGAGGAGCTGGGTGCCCATCCTGCCGGCGACCCCCTCGGCCCGGATGGCGCTCAGGGGGGCGAAGCCTCCGCAGGAGACGCAGGTCGCCCCCTTGCCCGTGGTCATGGTTCCGTCGTCGGCCTTTGACGGCGCCCGCTGCGGATCGCGTCCCACGGCGAACTCGACGCGGCGTCCACCGGGGGCCGAGGCGTCGTCCACCAGTGAGGGAACGAGGTAGGCCGTCTTGCCCTTCTTCTTGGCGAGCCACCAGGTACGCACCAGAGGCATCCGGATCCCGCAGGCCGGATTCGGACACACGACGGTCCGGGCCCAGAGCCATCCGACGACCGTCGCCTCGGTGGTGGCACCGGTGGGTTCCCCGTCGGGGCCCGGAACGGGGACGTCGGCCTTCGGGAAGAGGTGCCCGATGCGTGTGGCGGCGCGCTCGCGCATCCACGCGCCGTAGCGGCGCACGTCCTCCGCCAGCCCGGTGGCGCCCGGCCACCCCCCGAGCCGGCTGTCCGCGACGCCGGGGAACACCGGTGCCCGGTCCGCGAACTTCGGCGCTATCTCGATCAGAGCCCTGCTCTTCAGGGCGGGGACGGGGTTGAGATCACTGGCCTGAGCCGTGAGCCCGAGCCGCTGCGCCTCGACCGGGATGGTCCCTCCGCCCGCGAAGGGATCGAGAATGGCCGGAGGGTTCCCGCCCGTGCTCTTCAGGATCTCGTCCCGGGCCTCGCGGTAGACCCTCTCGTTGGAGGTGTTCTCCCACTGCACGATTCCGCGGATGATCCCGTGCAGCCGCTCACGCTCCCTCTTCTGGTCCTCCTCCGTGGGAAACAGGTCGGGATGCGACGAGGGGTCGTCGACGAGCTGCGCGAACAGCACCGCCCGGACCGAGGCCAGGGGGCGGGGCGCCCACCACAGGTGCATCGTCGCGGGGTGTCCCTTGCGCGGCACGGACTTCTCGTGGACGGACGCCTCGTTGATGTCCTCCAGCGGGAGGGATACCTCGATGAGCTTGCGTCGGGGGACGGAGTCCGAAGACGTTCCGGGCTGCACTGCGGTGTTCACCTGCTCACTTTAGATTCCTGCGTGCTCAAGCTGTCCATCGGGTGATGCGCGGACGAACGCGCGGATCTCCCCTACAGGGGCTCCACACCGCGGTCCCACTCCGCCTTCCACTTGCGGCGCAGGTCGTCGACGTACGTGTCCAGGACCAGGTCGGCGAAGGGATTGAGTACATAGCGGACCTGGTCGTTCGACCCGTCGGGGGTGCCGGGGTCGACGGCGACCAGGGCGAGCCGGTAGTCGGGCTCGGCGTTCTTGGCGTAGCCGACCTCGCTGGTGGTGACCGTGAAGGAGTCGGCACCCAGCACACGCCCCTTGACCTCGATGAAGACCAGGTGGCCGTCGGGCTTGCGGGACCGGATGTCGAAGCCCTTGTGGGAGTGCGCCATCTCCTCGGGCACCCGGCCGAGCCGGCGCTCGGCCGCCAGCACCGCGTCCACGGCACGACGCTCGGTGACGGTGGTGTCCAGGGCGGAGCCGTCCGGCGCCGGCTGTTCGCCGGCGCCCGGGACGGCCGCGGCGGGCAGGACGAGCGCCGCGCCGATGATCTTCGGTGGGTGCACGGTGACCTGGGCCTCCAGATCGAGCTCGCTCTGGCGGCGGGCGAGCCGGGCCTCCAGGGAACGGGCGCGCTCACGCGCGGTGGCCGGGGAGACGCGGATCTTCCTGCCCGCCGCCTGCGCCTCCGCGAGCTTGATCGACTCGCCGTCCCAGTAGTTCATCTGAGCGAGCAGCCGCTGACGCACCAGCTTGCGGGTCCGCTCCACGGCGGGGACGACCCGAGCGGCGACCTCGGCCCGGTGCTCGGGCAGGCCGTGCCGGATCGCCCAGCCCTGCGCGATCTTCTCGACGCCGTCGGCGAGCCAGGCAGACGACAGCTCCGCGTCGACGGCGAGGGCCAGCGCGCTCTGCTGCTCATGGTCCGGGTCCACGGGCAGCGACAGGTCGAGGTACGGGGCGGGACCCGCCGGCCGCGCGGTTCCGTCCGGCAGCACGGAGACGTACGCGAACCGTTTGCTGATCGCGGTGCCGCGCCCGTCCGACAGCTCTTCCAGCAGGGCGAACACCAGCCGGGGCGTGGTGGCGGCCCGGTCCAGGAAGGTGGCTCCCCGGGTCAGCGTGTCGCCGTACCGGTTCAGGATCTCGTCGATGATCGCGTCCATCAGCGGATGACCGGGCGCGATCAGCTCGGCGTCCGGGCGGCCGGGCATCACCACGGCCGAGGGCTCGAAGGTGACGCGCCCATAGCGAGGGCTGACACTGCGCCGGCCCTCGCGCAGGACGGCCGGCACCTGGGTCAGCTCGAACCGGTCCTTCTCCCGCTTGGAGGCCCGCCCGCCCAGGGCACGCAGGGACTCCATCACGAAGGCCTGCACGAAATGGGGCTGCATGCGCCGGGCGCGCGCCTCGTCCATCTGCCGGCGCAGCTCGGCCAGCTCCTCCAGCCCGATCTCCGGGGTGGCCAGGGCGCGTTCCCTGATCAGCTCCTGGAGGCCGTCGGCCACGGACCTGTCGATGACCTGGTCCAGATAGGCCCGGACCTCCGGCTGCTCGCCGTAGCGGATGGCCCGCACGAGCAGATCGCGCAGCGGCTCGTCCGCGAAGGCGTTCTCCCCCAGCACGTCGAAGACCTTGCCGCCGTAGGCGCGGCGCTGCTGCTCGATCTTGGACAGCAGGCGCTGGAAGACCTGGCCCTCCCTGGTCTCCGAGGCCACGAGGTTCCACAGGCGGCAGACCTCGCGCTGGCCGATGCGGTGGATGCGTCCGAAGCGCTGCTCGATGCGGTTGGGGTTCCAGGGAAGGTCGTAGTTGACCATCAGGTGCGCGGCCTGGAGGTTCAGCCCTTCGCCGGCGGCGTCGGTGGCGATCAGGACGTGGCAGCGCGGGTCGTTGGTGAACGTGGTGCGGATCTCCCGGCGCGCCTGCCGCGCGGTGCCACCGTGGATGGTGCGCACGGCATCCTCGTCGCCGCCCAGCAGGGTGGTGATCCGGCCCGCGAGGTAGTCGAGGGTGTCGCGGTGCTCGGTGAACACGATGATCTTGTGCGGGGCGTGGTTGCTGCCGGCCAGGCCGTCCTCACGGGCCTTGAGGACGAGGGACCGCAACTCCTGCCACTTGCGGTCCTCACCCGAGGCACGGACCTGCTGCGCGATCTCCTCCAGCCGCGCCAGGACCGCCAGCTCGGCGTCCAGCTCGGCCGCCGTGCGCGCGGCGGTGGCGACGTCCAGCACCTCGCTCTCCAGCTGCTCCAGCTCGGCGGCACCCAGCTCGTCGGCGTCGAAGTCGTCCGGGTCGAACGACGGCGTCTCGGGCGGGGGGACGAACCTGCCCGCCAGGGTCTCCTCACGGTGGGCGCGCAGGCGCGCGGCCCGGCGCCGGATCGACTGGTAGATCGCCTCCGGGCTCGACGCCAGGCGTCGCTGCAGGACCGTGAGCGCGAAGCCGACGGTACGGCGCCTGCCGTCGGCTCGCTCCGCCCGGTTCATCTCCGTGCGCACGTACTCGGTGACCTCTTCGTACAGGTGCATCTCCAGCGGGGAGAGCCTGTACTCCACGGTCTCGGCCACCCGCTCGGGGAACAGCGGCTTGCCCTCGAAGGTGAGCAGATCCTCCTTGATCATCCGGCGCATCAGTCCGGTGGTGTCGGTGGAGTGCACCCCCTGCCGGTACTGCCCGGCGAACCGGTCGGGGTCCAGCAGCGCGAGGAACGTCTGGAAGTTGGCCTCCGACCCCGAGTGCGGAGTCGCCGTCATCAGCAGGAAGTGCCGAGTGATCCCGCCGAGCAGCTGGCCGAGCTCGTAGCGGCGGGTCCGCCGGAGTTCGTTGCCGAACCAGGAGGCGCTCATCCGGTGGGCCTCGTCCACGACGACGAGGTCCCATTCCGACTCCGCGAGCAGGGTCTGCCACTCGTCGTTGCGGGCCAGCTGGTCCATGCGCGCGATCAGCATCGGGTTGCGCCGGAACGGGTCGCCGTCGCGGTCGGCCTCCGCGAGATCACGGGTCAGGATCGCCATCTCGATCCCGAACTTCTCCACGAGTTCGGTCTGCCACTGCTCGACCAGCCCACCCGGCGCGACGATCAGGCACCGCTGCACGTCCCCGCGGAGCAGCAACTCCTTGAGATACAGACCCGCCATGATCGTCTTGCCCGCGCCCGGATCGTCCGCCAGCAGGAAGCGCAGGGAGCCGGGCTGCGCCAGCAGGGTGCCGTAGACGGCGCGGATCTGGTGGGGCAGCGGGTCGATGTCGCTGGTCTCCACCGCCAGCATCGGATCCGACAGCCCCGCGTGCCGCATGCGCAGCGCCTCCGCCGCAAGCCGGAACCGCTCGGGGTCGGCGTCGAACGACCACCGCGCCCTCGGCGCCTCCCGCCGCAGCCCGGCGATGTCCTCGGGGAAGAGCACCTGGTCGAACAGGTACCCGGAGTCATCGCGGACCGTGACCTGAAGAGCGTCACCCACCGGCGTGGCGGCCACGACGGTGACCGGCCCCGCGGCCAATCCGGCCAGCCGGACCCCGGGCTCGACGTCATCGGCGCGCATACGACCCTCCCCCCAACCAGGCGCTCCCCCCACGACCGGGCGCCGAGGACTCGCTACCAGGCGCCGTGGACTCGCCACCGGGCGCCGTGGACTCGCCACCGGGCGTTGAGAGGCTCGGCGCCGGCCGCGTTGGGCGCTGGTACGACGAGCTGCCGAGGCGCAGCAGCTGTAGCATTCAACCACTTTCTCCACGGGGGGTTCACATTTGGGGGTGGGGGCGGGGCCAGGGGCTCTGCAGCCGCCGGTGCGCTGGTCCGCGGTGGACAGTTGGTGATCGAGACGGGTTTCCGGCTGCTCGCGTCGCAAGGGGCAGGCCAGGCCCTCATCCGCGTGGCTGTCTGCATGGCGCCCGACCGGCAGATGCGCACCGTTCACCATGGCAACGCGCCACGGTAAGCCGTCAGCCGACCCTGCTTGCCTGAATGGGGCCCGAGGTGCTGGCGTAGTTGCCTTGGGTGCTCTGCCGAGCGTCCTTGCTTCCCGGCGGGATGCAGAGCACCGTCGGAAGATCGCTCAAGAAGCCGCCCGGAGCCGCACGCATCCCCTCCGCGCGTGCCCGTGCCACCAGTGTCCCGAACTGACACCACGGCCGTGGTCAACGCTTGTCCACGCCCTTCGTGAGGATCGTGGGCTCACTTGTCGTCGCGGTCGGCGCCCAGCGGCGCTGTGAGTAGATCGTCGGCGTGCGGCCAGATGGTCAAGGCCAGTGCGCCGAGGTAGGAACCACGTGCGCGGATCCGGTGCTCGTCCCAGGTGGCGGTCCAGTCGCTGATGTCAGCGTTCGGTGGTGCGCTGAGCAGGGTGCCGTGGGTGAGACGCAGCAGGCTGTGCTGGCTGAGCCATTGCCGCTTGTCCTCCCACGCCATGTTTCCCAAAGTGGGGTTCAGGCGAGCGGTGACTAGGGTCAGGTTGCCGAGAGTGTGGACCAGTTCGTCGCGGTCGGAGCCTTCGGACGGATCATCTTTCAGGGGCGGCCAGTTGTCGCGCCAGCTCTGCGGCATGACGTGCTCGATGGTCAACTTCGCGCCCGCCTGCTCGCCGAGGGGGACGACGAGCTGCTCGGTGTGGTCGGTGCGCAGTTCGTCCTCCAGCGCTTCCAGGAGGATGCGTACCCCGCGGCGGTACAGGCGGGTGTAGATGGGGTCCTGCTCCAACGAGGCACGGAACTCATGGTCGCTCGGCCAATGACGGTGGGCTCCCTGCATGGCGGACAGGGCCTTGATGACGGCCTCGTCCGCACGGTCGGGCTGCCGGGCTGCGGCTGCGACCAGGTCACGGAAGACGTTGTTGTGGTCGCGGTTGCTGAGATTGAGCAGCGCCCGGCGAACGAGGTAGCTGTCGATGGCACGGATCGCCCGTCGACGACGCTCCAGGGGCAGCACGGTCTCGTCGAGGCCGAAGAGGAGAAGAAGCAGCGGCATCGGCGTGGAGGTCTGAAGGACCTTCATCCGGTACAGGAAACGGCCCTCGACGCCGTGCTGCGGGTAATCGTCGATCAGGTCATAGATGTCGGCGTACCGCGCCAGTTCGGCGAAGACGTCCTCCGTGGGGACGGCGGCCGAGAGCAACCAGCGCTCGAATTCCTTGAACAGGGTGGAGGAGGTGAACTCCCGCTGAGTTCGCATCGTGAGCCAATACGTCAGGAAGACATCGAGACGGCTTCGTGTGATGCGGCCGGTCGTCTGTTCCGTGCGCCATTCGTCCTGGTCGAAGGGTGCCCAGTACGTCTTGTAGAGCCGGTCGACGTCAGCACCGGCACGTTCCGCGTCACGGAACAAAAGGTTCTTGATCAGATCTGCGTGCTCCAGCGGTGTGCCGCGGCTGTTCAGCGTCTCGAAGACGACCTGCGCGTCGTCGTGTTCTTCCAGGTCGATAATCACCAGACGCAGCTGTTCCCGCAGGGTCTGCACCAGCGTCCCCAGCCGCTCCTCCGGTTCGGCGGCTTCTGCCAGCCAGGCATCGATTTCCTGTTGGAAGTAGGTGACGGCTTCGGCGAGCCGTCCTGCCCCGCCCTGACCGAGCATGACGGTGCGGAACTCGTCGCGGTCCGCGTTGGTCGGCCACACCTTGTACAGGTGATCGGGGTGCTGGGCGCGGTCGAACAGGTCCTCGTCGTTCTCCAGGAACTTGCTCAGCAGCCGCACGGACCGCTCGTGATTGAGAGTCGCCGCCGACAGGCGGGCCGCGAACAGGAACAACTGTAGGGTCGTCAGACGCTGCTGGCCGTCAATGACCTGTCGCGTCTCCAGACTTGCCGAAGGGTACGGCGTCTCGTCGAAGACAACCGCGCCGAGAAAGTGCGGAGCCACCGTCTCACCGGTCAGGGCCGCCTGCTCGGCCCGCTCGACGGTGCGGCGGATGTCCTCCCACAGAGCTGACCAGTTGTCGTCCCGGTTCCACACGTATGGTCTCTGGAACAGCGGCACCGTGTAACGGATGTCCCTGCCGAAGATCCGGCGAAGGTCGACTGTATCTGCTCGCATGGACCGAGCTCCCCTCTTCGCTCTGCGGTTATCACCGTAGCGATCACTACCGCAGTCGGCTGGCCCGATCCGTGAAATTCGGCGGCATGACAGCAGGCGCACAGTGGACACCGGGGTGCCGTCGAGTGTGCCGCCGCGGTCTTGGGGTAAGCGGTGCGACTGCCGGGGGGAGCGGCTGACGGCGGAGGTCGGCGACGACGGCAGTTGTCCGGTCGGCAACTTGCCTGACCTGCCGCGACGCGCCAACCACGGGGAAAGGGGGGCCGTTTTCGTCGCTGCGCCGACCTGGTCCGGATATCTGACACAGGCTGGGGGTACCCGCCTCTCAGCATGGCCCATGGCCGAGTCCGGTACGCGGTGACAGCAACGGAGAACCAGATGAAGGCCCGCCAATCAGCAGCCCCGCCAGCGCCGACGCCGGTTCCAGTGGATGATCAGCCCGCCGAAGTCCTCTCCGGCCGCTACCGGTTGGGCGCGAGAATCGGATCGGGAGGCATGGCCGACGTGTACGAGGGCGTGGACACGCGCCTTCGCAGGCCCGTGGCCGTCAAGGTGTTCCGGCCCGGCCCAGACCCGCAGACGGAGGACCGTCTCACCGAGGAGGCCGTCCTTCTGGCCCGCCTGCAGCACCCGGGACTGGTCACCGTCTACGACGCCGGCCGCCACGACGACCGCACCTACCTGGTCATGCAACTGATCAAGGGCACCACGCTGCGCAGCCTCTTGGCGTGTGGAGCGCTGTCAGAGCGGCGTGTGGTGGATGTGGGCGCCGCCCTCGCGCGGGTGCTGTCCTATGTCCACCGCGCCGGCGTCGTGCACCGAGACATCAAACCGTCGAACATCCTCCTCGACGCGGCCGGTGCTCCTCACCTCGCTGATTTCGGCATCGCGCGCCTGGCCGACGCCACCCGCCATACGGCACCGGACGTGCTGATAGGCACCGCCGCCTATCTGGCACCGGAGCAGGTCGAGGGCAGGCGGATCGGACCGGCCGCCGACGTCTACGCGCTCGGCCTGGTCCTGCTGGAGTGCCTGAAAGGCGAACTGGAGTACCAGGGCACGCCGTTGGAGGCGACAGTCGCCCGCCTGCACCGCCCACCCGAACTCCCCACCTGGCTCCCCTCGGACCTCGCGGCCCTGCTGCGGGCCATGACCGCCCAGGACCCCGAGGCCCGTCCGGACGCCGAGCAGTGCGCGCGAGCCCTCGCCTCCCGGAACGCCGGACCTGATCGATACCCCCTGCCGCTCTCGGCGCCTTCCGAGGCCCGCCTTCCGACGCCGCTGGCCGCTCACCCCGGAACGGAAGAGCACATACGCTCCCAGGAGGCGGCAGTCACCCGACGCAACCTCCCCGGCGGCACTCGCCACAGCCGGCGCCTGGCAGCGGGGGCGGCCCTGGCTCTCTCCGTGGCCCTGGGCGCGACTCTTGCCGTCACATCGAGCACTGGCACAAGCGACGACCGGGCAGCAGCGGCGCCCGCCGAAACCCCCTCGCACCCGCCCTCCGGTACGGCGACTGACAAGAGCCGGCCAGGTGCCCTCCCACCCACCGGATCCCACGGCGCTCAGCCCCCCTCCAGGGCATTCGATGCGTCCCACCCTGCGGCTGCGGCAACCGGATCCCACGCCCAGCCCGTCTCCAGGACACTCGGCGCTTCTTATCCGGCGGCTGCCCCCAGCTCGAGCCGCAGCGCCTCTGCACCGCCCGCGAGCTCGAGGCCGCCCGGATCGGCGACACCGCCGCCACGACCCGCGCCGACCGCAGCCGGGGCCGCCGGCCCGAGCCGGACGACCCCCGCGACGACGCCAACCGCTGGCACGACGCCCCCCTCACCAAGTCCTTCGAAGAGCGGCACCGCTACCGGCACACCGCCCAGCCCAAGCCCGACGCATTAGAGGCCGAGGACCGAACCCGCCGTGCCGTTACATGCTTTAGGGGCACACCCGGCTCAGGAGTTCGATCCGAGCCCGCTCCGGCCACGGTCGTCGGCTGGGGCGACAGCCGGACGGAGACGCTGGTGTACGTCTCCTTCCGGCGTCGTTGGTGTCAAGCGTAGATGTCAGCAGCCCTCACTCTGCCTGTCTCGCAGGTCGATGGGTGTACCTGGACAGATGGACAGATGCGAAGGGCTGGTCCACCCTTCACTCCTATGACCGCCCCTCATCATGAGGCTGCCACGCGATCGCGGCTGCCTGAAGCCATTTGTGCCGTAGCCGAGGAGATAGCCGGGTTGCTCCGGTCGTGCACAGATGCCCCGGTGCCCATTCCTGGTGCTGAGTGGACGGTTGGAGAGTCTGCGGCGCATCTGGTCCTGGCCAACCAGCTGATGGCTGCCCTTGCCGCAGGGCGTGAGCAGGTGTATGGCGACGGCACACCAGGAGGACTTGCGGCGGCCAACGCCGCCTCGCTGGTTTCCTTCCCCGAACGCGACACCTCCGTCCTGGCGGACGGCATCGTCCGGCATGCGCGGGCATTCACCGAGGCGGCCGGCCTGCGGTCGGCGGACACACCGACGGTGACACCGCTGGGGCCCATGGACTTGGGAATCCTCAGCTCCTACTTGCTGACCCACATGCTTGGGCACGGCTATGACATCGCAGCGGCACTTGGCCAACCACACATGATCGACCGCGACAGGGTCGATTTGGCGATGCCGTTTCTGATCACTGCGATGCCCCGTGTCGTCGATGTACGAGCGGCTGACGGGCACAGTGCCTGTTACGAGCTAAGGGTGCGCGGCCTCTCTCGGCTCACAGTGACGTTCACCAACGGCACAGTGGCCGTGCACGCCGAGCCCCCGCGCCGTCCAGACTGCACGATCATGATCGAACCGATCACGTTCTTCCTGCTCGCACTGGGCAGGCGCAGTGCTGGCGGTGCCATCGCCCGAGGCAAGGTCCTCGCCTGGGGGCGCAAGCCCTGGCTCGCACCAGGTTTCCCCGCATTGTTCACCGCACCCTGACGGACGCTTGCCTGGTCCCGCCCAGGAAGCACATTGAGCTTCCTCGAGATGCGAAAAGCGACGCTGGCGGCGCGCGTTTACACGCTGGACCCGATGGCGCGATGATCGAGCGCGACGGTCGGTAGTTCAGCTCGGAGTCCGGCTTGCGGCGCTCGGAAGTGGCCCTCGGGGCGGGTGATTCTGGTATGGCGGAGCATGAAGACAGTGCCTCTGGCACGCTCTGTGGGTTCCGCGTCAAGCCGACCCCCGGTCGCAGACGCATGTCAGCCGTCGCCTGGTCCGGGATCCGGGGGTGTCCTCGATCACCGTACGCAACTCCTGAGAACCAGGACATGACAAGGTGAGGTTCCGCACCGGATAACGCCGACGCGGAACCTCACCTTGAAGAACCGTTCACCCGGTCCAGTTCATTGCCACGGTGTGCGGCTGATCAGCCCTTGCTCAGCGCGACCACGGCGGTCTGCGTCACCGTCACGGTCTGGCCGTAGTGCGGGTCCTGGGCCTGAGCCTGGGCCTGTACCTCGACGTCGCCCTTCTGGAACGGGGTGGTTCCGGTGGGCGCGGCCGTCGCGGTCCAGGTGACCGGGGCGCCGGGCTGGCAGGCCACCTTGGTGGCGTAGGAGCCCTTGATGAGGATGCGGTGGGCGACCTGGGTGACAGTGCCGGAGACGTTCACCTGGGTCGGCTCGTTGCAGCTGACGGTGCCGCCGATGGTGGCCTTGCCGTTCAGGTAGCTCGCGGTGCCCTTGAGGTCGATGGCGACGCCCAGGTCGAGCGCAGCCGGCGGCGCCGGGTTGTCGATGTGGATCTCGCCGCGCAGTGCGGCGGTGCCGCCCTCACAGTGCTGCTCGTAGGTGGCGTCGAGTTTCTGCACATAGCCGTTCGGGCCGAAGACCACGTCTGCGACGGAAAACGATCCGGTCAGCGTGTTGCACCCGCGTCCGTTGCCGTCGATGGAAAGGCCGGGCTCCGTGGCCTCGTTGAACGGATAGCGGGTGGCGCCGGTGTAGTCACCGGGCGCGAGCTGTTGCCCGGCGGGAGCAGCGAGATCGAGGTACCACCAGTCACCGTTGGCACCGTCGACGCTGACGGAGATGTGGTTGTCGTCGCTCGAACCGTTGACGTTGAGGGTATCGCCGGCGGCCGGCGAGTAGGAGTACGACTGGCCGCCGCTGATGTAGTCGCCCGCGTCGCCGCTGAAGCTCATCGAGCCGGACGATACGGTCAGTGCCTGCGCCTCGGGCCCGTGCAGCAGGCCGGTGCTCGCACCGGCGAAGGCCAGAGTGAGCGCGAGCGCGGTGGCAACTCGGGTGAAGGCGCGGTTGGGCACGCGAAGGTTCAAGGGTCCCCCTGGGACGTGTGGACAGAGGAATGCGAATGGAGGCGAACTTCGAGGACACCTCCCTACCTGCACTCAGCGCACAGCGGATGCCCAGACGTCACAGGTTGCACGCATGTCCCTTCTCACGCGTCGAGTTGGACCGGTGCGCACAACCCTTGGTCGGTGTCGTGAGTCCTTCCATGCCCCATACGTACGTCGGGCGGCGACAACCATCCACTGAACCGCTCCGGGTTCGGTAGGGACGGCAGGATTCGAACCTGCGACACCCGTTTTAGGAACTCGATGGCTCCTCGGCACCGCCGGGGAACCACCCGGTCACATTGGCCGTGTCGGACCGCCTGGGAGTGCCGGCGTCCGGCGCCGTTGATGTCACGCATGCATGTCAGAGCGGCCCAACTGCGCGCGCTCACTGGCACGTTGGTCCCGTGGTTCACTTGGAGCGCATCGCGATAGAGATCACGGAGTACTACCGAGCACTCGACGAGAGCGCCACCCTGCGGCACCACTTCCGCCATGCCGACGAAGAAGGCGGCCTCTGGTATATCGAGGCTGTACCCGACCGCGGCGAGTTGATCGTCATCAAGCAGGCCGAGCTGATCTCGGCCAGCCAGCTCCACCGGTACAGCTGGGAGCACTTGGAGGACGAGCACGGCGGCCTGACAGACCAAGCGGTCGACCCTGAAGAGGATCTGCTGGAAGCCATCCCGGCCGACGAGTTCCAGCGGGTGTGGACTCGGTGAGCGGGCTGGACAACCACTTCAAAAGAGAGGCTGGGGTGTCTCGGGCCTGAGCTGCGACTTCGTCGGCCGAGGAACAGGCGGTTACTCGACTGCGGGATACCGGTGTTGACCGTGGCTGCCCCCTGCATCTGGCACGGCTGTGGCACGAACCTCAGCCGACGACAGCCAGCCACGACGGCGGGTGCGCCAGCCGACCAGGCGCGCGTACGCCTCGCTGTACCCCCGTCGACCTCAGCGACGTTGTCGGGTCCGCCGGCCGGTCCTTCCGCGACGAACGGAGCGGCACATGGCTCCGGAGGCCGGTTGGGACCCCGGCAACGCGGCAGGTCAGGGCCCTGCAGGTGTCAAGTCAGGCGGGACGAGTCCACGGGTAGTCCACGGCCGACCGGCACCGCTTTCGCGCGCAGGCACCGGCGTTGACTATGAGGTGCGCTCCCCGACCGACGCCGGTTAGCTGCTGTGACTGCGATGTCGAACTGTCAGGGCGCGCGCGTCCAACCACTTTTGCGGTTCTGCAGCCGCCCGCCTAGTTGCACGACTGGCCGTCAGCAAGCCATAGGCGATCGAAGATCACAGTACGGTCACGTACCGTCACGTAATGAACGCATCCTAAGTTGATCGGTTAACTTGATGGGGCTTTCATCAGCAAGGGGGATGAAGTACTGACGGGTGGGGACCTGCGTGACCTGTGGGCAGTCTGCTTGTCCGTCCGCATGCTGTGCTGCCGCACAGCCATCCGTGCTGCCGCATCGTGGCGTTGCCCGCCTGGCATCGTGATTGCGCTTTGCCCCCGCAGGACCACGGGGAGATCAGTGGAGCTGAACATCACGACCGACTCATACACGAGCTCCGACGATGATGCAGTCGCGAGAGCCGGGGTGCGGGCTGGTGCGGAGGTGGTCCGCGCCATGTACAGCCAGCGGCTCAGTCCCATCGACAAGGGTGCAGGGAACTTCGTCACCGCCGTCGACCGTGGAGGCCGAGAAGACGATCCTCAATGTCCTCCGTGTCGAACGGCCTGTGGTGCTCGGCGAGGGAGGCGGCCGACGGGGCACCGACGCTGTGCGCCAGTGGTTGGTGGATCCTCTGTAAGACACGCTGAGCTGCGCTGTCACCCCACGGGCGCCCACTTGCTCGCGCCAGACGCGGCCGACTTCCATCAGGGCGGTGAAAGTCCCAGCGCGGCGGGGAGGCGACTGCGCGTCCTCGGCCGCCGGCTACCTCGGTGACGTCGCGTCAACCGTGACGCCAAGCGCGTACAGCCCGGAAGGCGATCAGGAGACCAACAGGTCCTGGCGAGGTCGTCGGACCGTGCGGCATCATGATATTCAGACGAAGGCGATGGTTGGAAAGAAGTGCATGCCTGAAACTGCGGTCGCTCCTGCGAAAGTTGTCGCTCACCACCCCTCCCTCCTGTTAATGAGGAACACGTCCGCCCGGCTCACAAGCGTGGAGTTGTTTGCTGGCGCGGGCGGGCTCGCGCTGGGTTGTCAGGAGGCTGGCTTCGACCCGCTGGCGACCCTGGAGTTAGACAAGTGGGCCTGTGACACGGTGCGACAAAACCAGGCCCGGGGTCACGAGCTCGTCGCGAACTGGCACGTCGAGGAAGGCGATGTGCGGGACTTCAACTGGTCCCGCATCACAGACGAGGTGGACCTCCTCGCCGGTGGCCCGCCGTGCCAGCCGTTCTCCATTGGCGGCCATGGCAAGGCAGACGACGACGAGCGTGACATGTTCCCGGCCACGGCGGAGGCGGTCGCCCATCTGAAGCCCCGCGCGTTCATCATCGAGAACGTGAGGGGCCTGGCGCGCCCGAGGTTCGCTGATTATTTCCAGTACATTCAGGCCAGGCTTTCGATGCCCCTGCTCGCCGCGAAGTCCGGCGAACTGTGGACGGATCACCTGCGGCGGCTCCAGGCCGCGAGCAAGGACATCTGCAACCAAGAGTTGGCCTACCGGGTCACGCCCGCCTTCGCCAACGCGGCGGACTACGGAGTACCGCAACAGCGACAGCGCGTCTTCCTGGTCGGCTTTCGAAACGATCTGAACGTGACGTGGGAATTTCCGCATGCCACGCACTCGAGGAGAGCGCTACTGCACTCCCAGTGGATCACTGGTGAGTACTGGCAGGAACACGAAGTGCCCAAGGCGAGACGTCCAGAACGGCCTAACGTTCCCATACCCGCGGAACTACGGCCGGACGAGGTCAAAGCACGCTGGCGCACCATACGCGATGCACTGGTCGGTCTTCCCGAGCCGACGCTCACGGGCACAACGGGCGTCCTCAATCACGTTCTTCAGCGTGGAGCTCGTTCCTACCCGGGGCACACCGGTAGCCCGATAGATTGGCCAGCCAAGACGTTGAAAGCCGGGCGTCACGGGGTCCCTGGCGGCGAGAACATGCTGCGTGAGACGGACGGCTCCATACGCTATTTCACGGTCAGGGAAAGCGCACGCCTGCAGACCTTCCCGGACGACTACGAGTTGCATGGCCCTTGGGGCAAGGCGATGCGCCAGCTCGGCAATGCGGTGCCCGTCGAGCTAGCGCGGGTCGTGGCTGCCAGCGTCCATGCCGCCCTGCGCGCGGAGGGACCCGAGTCATGACGGAGACGGAGACGAGACCTAACACCCTCAACTTGATGCCGTCCCCGCGGATCTTGGAAATGATCGCGGAGGTCGACCTTCAACTTCATCAGTGTCTGTGCGAGTTGATTGACAACTGCCTCGACGAGCTCATTGAGGCCACCCGTGTCGATGAGACGTTGGAACCTCGAATAGACATCACCCTGCCGACGGCGGGCAAGGCGAACAGGGGCGCCAAGGTCGTCGTGAGTGACAACGGCCGGGGGATGTCTCAGGAGGAATTGGGTCACGCTCTGAGCGCCGGCACGTCGGGTAAGCAACGGTTCGGCAGCCTCGGCCTGTTCGGCATGGGCTTCAACATCGCCACTGCTCGCCTCGGCACGGTGACGGAGGTCCGTACGGGACGACGTGGCGACGACCATTGGATCACCGCCACTATCGACCTTCGAGCGATGCAACAGCGGTCGTCGTACGAGGTGCCCCTTCGCTACGATCCGAAGGATCTCGACGAGCACGGCACTCTCGTCTCGGTCACGAACCTCCGCGAAGACATCGTCGACAAGTTGAGGTCGGCGAGTTCGATCCGGGAAGTCAGCAAGAACCTGGGGCGAATTTACACCTACATGCTGCGTGATCCCGACGGGCCTCATTCAGGCGCGGAGCTGATGGGCGGCTTGAACCAGCGCCTGTACGTCAACGGCCGCCATGTACCCCCTCTCGTACCATGCATCTGGGGCCCGACCCGGTCGGTCACGTACAAGGCCGGGAAGGTCCCTGCCGCGGAACCGATCGACGTGCCACTCACCAACGCGTTCGCATGCATGAACTGCGGTCGCTGGTACACCTCAAGGCACGATAAGTGCGTTGATTGCGAGAGCACTGACATCCAGGAGCGAGAGCGCCGGATCGTGGGATGGCTGGGCGTGCAAAGGTTCGCCGACAAGTCCGATTTTGGTTTGACATTCCTCCGGTACGGACGCGCGATCACGACTAGGGACCGGTCACTGTTCGACTGGGAGGGGCCGGACGGGGACATCGAGCTGGAGTATCCGATCGAACTCGGTATGGGCCGCATCGTCGGTGAGATCCATCTCGATCACGCGCCGGTCAACGTCCGCAAGACCAACTTCGACACGTCGTCGCCGGAGTGGCGGTACATGGTCGCGAAAGTGCGAGGCGACCTGCCTTTGCGTCCCCAGCTCTCGAAGCGCCTGTTCAATCGGGAGAACGACTCCCCGATGAGCCGGTTCTTCAACGCGTTCCGGGAGAACAAGCCGGGTCTCCGGTACCTCATGCCCGGTAACGGCAGCACCGCCATCCACACTGAGGCGAAGAGATGGGCACAGAAGTTCCGCAGCGGGGATCCGGAGTATCAGACCGACGAGAAGTGGTACGACGCCGCAGTCGATCATGACCGGGTCAAGAACGGACCACCACCGGAGCCGGCCTCGCCCTCTGACGAGGATGACTGGCTAAAGGAGGAGGGGCTCGGACATCTGGGAGCGGGGGCGGCCGACGGCCCCACACCGTCCAAGGATAAGAAGCAGCCGGATGTAGCCGCGGAGACGCTGCCGGAGACCGAAGAGCAACGCTTCGCGAGGTACAAGGAGCACGCGACGCTGCTTCCCGACACCGACCGCGAAGTTCGCCTCGGTACCGCTCAGGCGTTCCTTCGCGTCTATGTCACCACCGGAGTCGAACTGATCAAGGACGGCCAACGGCAGCCGACTGTCGTTCGGATCGTAGCTGGCGAGGTGGAGATCTACGTGGATTCCGATACCGCGCTGATCGCGCGGTACGGGTGGTCTCCGCTGAACGTCGCGCTCTTCTGCGCGGCACCACAGTTGAAGAACGTGTACTCCGTGTCGGGCTCCATTGATGGACTGGTGACCTCGATCCTGGAGCAGTTCCCTGACCGGCGAGTGCACTCGAGTGCGGTGCGTGCCCGCGCGGAGATGCTGCTGGAGGGCCTGCGCGAGCGGCTCGCCGACCTCACTTCGAAGGACGCGTCCACGTTCTGGTCGGCCCTGTCCGGCGAGTCGAAGCGGGCTGCCGAGTCGTACGCCATCGCGGTGGCACCGGACGTCAATTGGAAGGCTGCGGTAGAAAACGGCGAGTTCGCACGCTACCTGGGCGCTGAGGGCATCCTCGACCTCGTTACGAACGCTCCCGAACTGGTGCTGGACGGCGGCTTGTTTCGTAGCACCTATGCGGCGCTGGGCGAGGAGACGCAGGCGGACCAAGTGGCCCGCGTCAGCGCCTTCCTCACTGACCTCAAGCGGATGGTTGTGGGTCCACCCCTGCAGAACACCCTGGAACTGTCCCGCTTGCTCCTTACTGCGGACCTGCTGGACTCGGAGATCGTCCAGGCATGAACCGATCATTCCTAGAGCCGGCCTTCCTCGTCGAGGAGGGCCCGAAGGGCTTCACGCGCCAGCTGGAGCGGTTGCTCGGCCTGATCTCGTTCACGGACGTGGTCAACATCGATGGTCCCGGGGACAAAGGCGCTGACCTCCTCGGCCGACTCAACGATGAGGACTGGATCTTCCAGTCAAAATGGAAGAAGTCGGGCAATGTGGACCGCGAGGCGGTGGACGAGGCCCACGCGGCGATGCGGCATTACGCCATCCACCGCGCGGTCGTAGTCACCAACCGACTGTTCACCCAGAAGGCCAAGGAGCGAGCGGACGCGCTGAGGGAGGTCGGAGTAAATGTGACCCTCTGGGACGGCCGACGACTAGCGACGATCTACGATCGCGCTCCGCAGCGAGTCACACCGTTCGACCTCCACCCCTATCAGGACCGCGCCGTGGAAGCGGCCTGGGCCGCCCTACAGGACACTGGCGAAGCACTCATTTACCTCGCCACGGGCCTTGGCAAGACGGTTGTCGCCGGCAGGGTGCTGCGACGATTCCTCCTCGCCAACCCGGGCTCCAAGGTGCTGGTCACCGCGCACATGATCGACCTCGTGGAGCAACTCGAACGGGCGATGTGGCGGGACGTCCCCAAGGACGTACCGACCCGTCTGCTGCACGGCGACTCGAAACCGGACTCCCTGCCAGGCGTCACCTTTGGCGTATCGAACACGGCACGTGACTACGTCCAATCGGGATACGACCCTCAGCTGGTGATAGTGGACGAGGCGCACCACGTGGGAGAGGCCGGGAACTACGCCACCCTGATGGGTCTGCTGCCCAAGGCCAAACGGATGGGCGTGACTGCCACGCCGTGGAGGGGTGACAAGTACGACATCGAGCGGACCTTCGGTGAAGCAGTCGAGCGGGTGTCCATCTCGGAGGGCATGAGACTGGGGTACCTCGCCGAGGTGAAGTACCGTGTGTTCGCTGACAACATCGACTGGGACTTCGTCCGCCACGCCTCCGAGCACGGCTACTCCATCAAGGACCTGAACAAGCGTCTCTTCATCCCCGAGCGGGACGAGTCGGTCCGGGAGCATCTTGAGAAGGTCTGGGACCGGACCACAAACCCCCGCGCCATCATCTTCTGTCAGACGATTGAGCACGCGGAGCGGATGCGCGACCTGCTCGCCCGACGGCCCGGCTGGGAAAGGTCCGAGACGCTGCACGCCAAACTGAAGATGCGGGAGCGCCGGACACGACTACTCAGGTTCCGCTCGGGAGAGGTGCCTATCCTCGTCGCCGTAGATATCCTCAACGAGGGCGTCGACGTGCCCGACGTCAATATCCTCTGTTTCGCCAGGGTGACCCACAGCCGGCGCATCTTCGTACAGCAGCTTGGCCGCGGACTACGTCTTCGTAAGGGGAAGACCCACGTGGAGGTGCTGGACTTCGTTAGCGACATCCGGCGGCTGGCTGAGGTGTACGACATGCGCGGACAGGTGTCCGAAGGTGAAATCGAGCAGGTGTCGGTTGGGCGGAACCAGTTCGAGTTCGAGGACCTGAGGGTGAAGGGGCTCCTGGATCAGTGGATGGCTGACGTGGGTGACCTCGGGGGAGCCGACGACAGCGTCCGTTTGGAGTTCCCGCCCATCGAGGGGGTGTGATGGCGGTCCTTCCGGAACCAATCCGCCTGGAGATTTTCGCGGAGTTGGCCCGCCACTTCGATGCCGCACGGTGGGAGGAAGTCTCTCCACCTGCTGCAACGGAGATGTACGACCGCTTCGCCAAGGATCCCAAGATCGGGGGTCGACTCGCTCAGTTCATGCCCACGGAGAAGATACGCCCGTGGATCAAGGACGGACCGGCGAAGCAGTATCGCAGGGCGCTCGAAGGCCTCGGGCCCATGGCCCAGATGACGTCACGGGAGTACCCCGGTCCGCGGTCGGTAGTCCGGCTCGCCCTCGGCGCGGGTTGGACCCCTCGTGCTGAGACGTTGGACGTGAAGCCAATGCGGTGCTTCGCTGACGGTCCCGACGGTGAGGCGGCCTTCGTCACCTGGGGCCCGATGAACAGCCTTCAGGGCATGGTCTGGCACGCCTGCCTACGCCGAGCGGAGTCCGAGTCGCAATTGATCACCATTGCCGTCACCAAGCCCAACACCGCACCGCTGCCCGACGACGACTGGCAGCTCGCGGTCTCGCTGGCCAGCATCTTGAGAGCACGATGCGAGCAGGTCACCTACGCGGTTTCTCGGAAGGCGACCACTCGTTTGCGGACCGTTTGATCACTTCGTCCTCGATCGTGTCGGCTACCTTGACAGGGTCGTCGTGCTCCCAGAAACGGAGTACGGTCCATCCCGCCAAGGTGAAAGCCCTGGTGGAGTCCTGATCACGGCCTTGATTCTCAGCGATCTTGGCCGCCCAAAAATCCTTCCGATCCCCCTTTGCCGGCCGAAAGTGCTCCGGACAGCCATGCCAGAAGCACCCGTCGATCAGAACGGCGACTCGCTGCCTTGTGAAGGCAATGTCGACTGTCCGCTTCAAATTGGAAACGGGCTTGAAGTTCACCCGGTACCGGAGGCCACGCCGATGCAACTCTCGGCGCACAGCCATCTCGGGTGCGGTGTCGCGCCCGCGGATTCGGGACATACGCGCACTGACGATCGGGTCGACACCCCCAGACATCAGGCCCCTCCACTCAAACTCTTAGACTTCAGCGGCGACCTCGACAGGCCACACGTCCGTGGTCGGCGTACTTCTTCTTCCCCTAGGCCTTGCCGGGAATCTCGGTGAGCTGGGTTTTCGCCAGTCAGGCGGCGGCGCCATGCGCTTGCTGGTCGTCGCTGACCGTCCTTGGTTGCAATCGAGCGGCCTCGGACGCCAGAGACGGCCCAGCTTCGGCGCGCTCGGCTGACGGCCGGCACCTTGGATGACCCTGTCTGAACGTCAGCCAACGACAGCCAGCCACGACGGTGGGTCGGCGCACGTGTGCCTCGCTGCACCCACCGGCCTCAGCCACGCTATCTACGCAGTCGACGAGAGCAAGCCACGACAGCCGGTTCGTGACGACGTCGCCTGAGCCCTGAGCTCGGGAAGCTGGGGCGTTTAAGGGCCTGGTGAGACGCCTGACCTGCGGCTGACTGTGCTGAACCGCTTCAACATCAGCGGTTCAGCACCCGCCATTCCCCGTGGCTCCCGCTCCACCTGGCACAGCTTTGAGTCGTGAGGCAGCCGACCTTTGTCACAACCGGGGGCGCGCCGGTATCCACCGGGCACGCCTCCTGCTCACGGTCCCCCTGTTCCGGGCACGGTTGTGCGTCTCTATCAGCGAGTCCCCCTGCACATCCAAGCGGCCGTCTGGGGCGGCTTCTTCACTCTGGCCTGCGGTGCACACCCTCACCGTGCTGGGTTCTCCCAGGGGTCGTAGCGGTTCAGTGCCGTCTGCTCTGGTAGCCGAGCCGCTTGGCCGCTCAGCGTCGCTCCCGGACTTCTGAGGTCTTCCGCGGCCTGACACGAGTGAAAGGTAAGGCTGGCAAGCAGTGTGGCCCGAAGTGCTCCCCAAGCGTTCTTATCTCTACATCGAGGAATGGCACGGTCGAACGCAGCGTTGATCATCGGGGTGCTGCAGCGCGGGCACGGATGTGCTCTCGGCGGCAGCGGGCTCTGCTTGAACGACGACCGGCAGGCCAGACATGCGAAATGCGGCTTGTAGGGCGTCGCGTATCGGCACATGCCGCCAGTGTCGGCGTACAAGCGAACGTGCACCACCTCGTACGGATGAAAGTGCACCATTTTTGATGCGGTGACGGGGCGTCGGCCGTGAGTCTGCTGCTGT